>CAIOCC010000231.1 GCA_903856555.1 uncultured Bacteroidota bacterium | reverse complement strand
TTGTTTTCTTTTCCTGGAACGGTGAATCTTTCGGTGCCTGGGGTTTATTCCGTGGCTGCCTTTACGACGTTGGCCTCCGATGGTCAGCTTTTGAACGATACCCTTACAATGTCGTTATTGAATTCTCCATTAGCAGGAACGGCTCCTTATTTCGAGGATTTTGAAGGGGCTGCTACGGGATGGTCATCTTCAGGGGCCAACAATTCCTGGCAACGTGGGACGCCTGCCGGTGCGGTGATTAATACAGCGGGGGCAGGTACGCAGTCCTATACCACTAGTTTAACCGGAGCCTATAACGCGTCGGAGTTGAGTTACCTGGAATCCCCTTGTTTGGATCTTAGCAGCACCCTCAGCCCACAGGTGCGTTTCAAAATTTGGTGGGATACCGAGCGTAACTGGGACGGCCTACAATTGCAATCCTCCGTGGATGGGGGCTCGACTTGGTCGGTTGTGGGTGCGGTTAACAGTCCGCTTGGTTTGAATTGGTACAATATGACCTTGGCGAACGGTCCTGGGACAGGGATGGCTTGTTGGAGTGGTTCACAAAATAGTTTTCCTTCCTCAGGTTCGGGGGGGTGGGTGACCGCCCAACACCCGTTGACGGGACTCGCCGGATTGAGTGGTGTCAAATTCCGTTTTGTATTTGTATCGGATGCATCTGTTCAAAACGACGGAGTCGCAATTGATGATTTCAGGGTGTCGGATCCGCCTCCTGTTGAAGCGGAATTGGTTTTGTTGACCTTGCCAGCTTCCAACTGTGGATTGCCTTCCAATGCGCCGGTAAGTATCCGTATCAAAAACAGGGGCGCTCAGGCTCTATCCAATATTCCGGTTCGTTACCGAATTAATAACCTTCCGGTTGTCCAAGAAGTGGTGGCCGGGCCATTGGCACCCGGTGATTCGTTAAACTACACCTTCACGACCAGGGCGAATCTATCGACAGCCGGAACCTATAATTTCTTGGCTTATACGGCGATGGTCGGAGATGCCGATTTGACCAACGACAGCCTTCGTGGGAATGTTACCAATATCCCGATTGTTTCCTCCTTCCCGCACAGCCAGAATTTTGAGGCTGGGAACGGCTCCTGGATTGGTGGGGGTCTTAGCAGTTCGTGGGCTTGGGGGACACCGAGTGGTATCGTGATTAATTCGGCGGCTAGTGGTCAGCGGGCTTGGGTCACGAACTTAGGGGGGGATTATAACAACGATGAAGAAAGTTATCTCCAATCGACCTGCTTGAATTTCACCGGCATCCAAAACGCCACCCTATCATTCAGTCTCAACTACGATACGGAGCCTACCTACGATGGCATGAATGTCCAGTATTCCACCAACAACGGCTTGACATGGCAGGTGTTAGGAACCGTCGGCAGTGGAACCAATTGGTACACCTCTGCTTCGGTATCGTCTTCCAACGGCCCCGTTTGGGATGGTTCGTCCAATGGATGGGTACGGGCCTCGCATCCCTTAACGGCCCTTAACAACCAGGCTTCGGTGCGCTTGCGTTTTGTCTTTACATCGGATCCTTCGGCGACTGCAGAAGGTATCGCTATCGACAGCGTTCAAATCTTAACCGCTACGTCCAATACTCCTGATTTGGGGGTTGTTCAGGTTTTGGAGCCGGCCAATCCTCTTTTGAACCAAAACAATACGGTCAAGGTGGTCATCAAAAATTTCAGCAGCTCGGTTCTTAACAATTTCTTGGTTTCCTATGCCGTGAACGGTACGTTGGTGAATGGAAATACGTTGGCTCGTTCAATTCAACCCAACGATACCATTCATCATACTTTTACGGGGCTTTGGAGGCCAACGCAGGGTGGTACCCATCGGCTTTGTGCCTATACCGGGCCTGTTCCAGGTCAGACCAACAACGCCAACGATACCGCCTGCCGTACCTATACGGCCGTTGGATTGGAGGACCCGATGAATTTAGAGGGGGTTGTATTGTACCCCAACCCAGCCACCAATCGGGTCGTACTCCAAGCGCCTGCCGGGGATTATGTGGGGATGGCCTGGAGGGATGCGGGTGGACGCTTGATGGAAGATCGGTCGCTTGATTTTTGTGTGATCGACCTCGAGGGAAGCAATGGTTCCAACGGACTATCGTTGGTAACCGAAACGTCGTCTTGGTCTCCGGGTTGGTAT
>CAIOCC010000230.1 GCA_903856555.1 uncultured Bacteroidota bacterium | reverse complement strand
CCTCATCGCCGATGCTTGTCATTCGTTCCGCACCCACTGCGCGGAGGGCATCCGTCCCAACACCGAAGGCCTGACCAAACACCTCAACAATTCGTTGATGTTGGTGACCGCCCTCAACCCGCATATCGGTTACGACAAAGCCGCGTCCATCGCCAAAACCGCTCACCGCGAAGGCCTTACCCTCAAAGCCGCCGCCCTCCAACTCGGCTACCTCACCGAGGAGGAATTTGACCGCTGGGTCGATCCTTCGCAGATGGTTTAAAAAGGCATTCAAACAATCAAAATGAGATGAATAACATTAAAAATCACTCTTCATTCGAATTGCCGGTTATAGATCGTTTAAGTTTTGATTTGTTTGGAAAAATTGCGATTCATTTTATCGATGGACGTGAACTTATTGTGCCTATTAAATTTTTCCCCGAAATCAAAAAACTCCCTGTCCTCAAGCGTAAGAAGTACACCATTGTGAATGACCGAACAATTTTGTTCGATTATGCATCATCTATATATCATTTGGAAGATTTTGTAGGATTGGAATCACGTTGGAGGATGAGATAATCAAAAGAATATGATCAAGGTGGGGAAGAGGAGAATTTTGTTTGTGCCGCTGGATTGGGGCTTGGGGCATGCGACGCGTTTGGTTCCGTTGATAGAGGAGGCGGTCTGTTGCGGCGATGAGGTTTGGATAGGGGGGAACGGTCGCAGCGGGTCCTGGCTCAAGGCGCGTTTTCCGGATTTGCCTTTGGAGGCGGCGCCGGAATGGACGCTGCGCCATCGTAAGCATTTGGCTTGGGATTTTTTGAGGAACCTGTTTTCGTTTGAGAGGGGTCTTGGAGCGGACCGACGCTGGGCCAATCAAACCGCGGAACGCTTGGGGTTGACCCATCTGGTGAGTGACCATCGTTACGGGTTGAAGGTGGATGCCGGGAAGGATGGGGTAGTCTCGGTTTTGGTTTTGCATCAAGCCGTGCCGGCTTTGCCTGGTATTTGGCGTTGGCCGCGGTGGATGGAAGCGGCGTCCTGGTTGCTTTGGCCTTGGTTTCGACGGAGAATGCGGGACTTTGATGAAGTTTGGATCCCGGATCACGCGGAGAAGGCGAGGGCTTTAGCCCCAGCCTTATCTCATTTTGGGGGGTTGCGGAATTTGGGGCTACCGGTTCGTTACCTGGGCTGGCAGAGTCGTTGGTCCGGTTTTGGGGAGGGAGGGGATAGGTTAACGGAAGCGAACGGGGAAGCTTTGTTGGTGGTTTTATCGGGTCCGGAACCTGCGCGTTCCCTTTGGGAGGCCAATCTTCTTCAGCAATGGCAGGACTGGGCAAAACAGGAGGACGCTGACGGCCCAGCCGCGTTATGGTTGGTCCGCGGCCTTCCGGACTCGGCTGCCCCGCTCACTCCGGCCCGTGTTCCCACTTTTGGGTATTGGAACTCCCCGGACGATGCCACGCTGGCGACCTTGATGGCGGGAGCGGGCTTGATCATTAGCCGCCCGGGTTATTCCAGCCTCATGGATTACGCGGTTTGGAACCAAAGCCAAGGCAGGCCTGCTTTGCATCTCTGTTTGGTGCCGGCAGGGGGTCACAGCGAGCAGGCTTATTTGGCTCGCAAACTGGATGGGGAAGGCCAAGCGCAACGCCAAAGCGAATCCAGTCTGAACCTCCGCGATGCTTGGGCTCGCCGAAAACAGACTAAGTTTACTTATGGAATCCCCCGTCCCTAGGTTGCTCGTTTGGGTTCCTCGCCGAACCCCTCGCCTTCTCTATACCCTGGACTGGGTCTTGGGTCAGCGCTTGGG
>CAIOCC010000229.1 GCA_903856555.1 uncultured Bacteroidota bacterium | reverse complement strand
GAGGCCGATGTTCTGGTGGTCGATCAAACCGGGCTGCTCTCCAGAATGTACCGCATGGGAAAAGCGGCCTGGATCGGGGGCGGTTTTGGGGCAGGCATCCACAATATCCTGGAGGCCGCGGTCTACGGCCTACCCGTGGCTTTTGGACCCCGTTATCAAACCTTTCCAGAGGCGGTAACCTTGGTGGAGGAGCGCATGGCCTTTCCCATCAACGCCCAAGGAAAACAAGGTGTGATGGACTTGTTGGCCTTTTTGCAGAAAGCGGGGGCCTACACCCCGGATTTACATCAACAAATCAAGGACCGCATCGCAGCAGAGTCCGGGGCGGTTCAACGCATCCTGGACCTGACCCCCTAACAGCGACGATTAACGACGAGTCCGACGGTTGTTGTTGGATACGGTGGGACATCCACCCCAGGTTGGAACCCCGTTGCAGAAAGTCAAAGTTTGACCGTTTTGACCGGGAGCGATGCTCAACCACTCGGTACCGTTCCAATAGGCCATCGCGCCTGCAGCGGATGGTGCGGGCAAATTCCCGTTAACAGCTGAGCCACCGGCCTGACGTAGGCCAGAACCACCGGCTACCGAACCAGCCGAAGCAGCGTAAAGCGCGAAGGGAACCGATAGCAATTGTTGCCCGCCAAGGAATTGGTAATTGGTGGAACCAGTCAGGTCCACTTCGGTACGGAGGAAATAAGGGCCGTCCGACCAATCCAAACCGAGCATGGTACCGGTGGCCACCAAACCACCCCCAAACTCAAACGAAATCAATCCGTTGGCATTGGTCGTCAAGGCATGGGTCTCGCTGTAGACCGTAGAACCGCCTATGCTATCGCGGACCAAAACGGTCCGAACACCGACCGATTGGTTGCGAACCAATTCACCAGCCGCATTGCGTACAACCGCTTGATAGGAAATCCGATCCGAGGCCCCGTAACGAACGCGAAGGCTGCATACCGAAGAAATAATGGGTGTGCTACAACCGGTTATGACCACGCGGAACAAGGCGTTGTTATAGGTTTGATCAGCGGATGCGATGGCCAGCGTGGCGGAATTAACACCGGATACACCGGCACCATTGGCGAGGTTGTTCCAGGTGGTACCCGACAGGCGCTGCCATTGGAAGGCCTGCGCATTGGTGGCACTGACAGCGATGCTAACAGGGGTATTGCGGGGAACAGTTAGGGCGGATACGGGTTGAGCCGTTATGGTGGCGGCAGCTTGAATGCTCACCGTTCCAGCAACAAACTGGGTATAAGGAATCACATCGGCATTGAAATCGGCGTATTCACAATTGCCGGCCGTAGCCAAGTCCCAACCAATGGTCGTCGAAGGAGACGAGGAAGGAGTACCGGTAATACGGAATTTAACACGGAACAGCAGACCCGAAAGGTTCACGGGATTGAGGTCAAACCAAGCCACCCGAAACTGACGACCCAAGCCAGAAAAAATCCCACAGTTGGACAAAAATCCGGACGTATTGATGGAAGGATGCACATCGCTCACCATGCCCAGGCATTGCAATTTGGTGCTATCGTAGGTGATGGCCATGGAAATGGCGGCTACGCCGTTCAATTGATCCACCGAAACAGGAATGGACACGGTATCCCCGGTGCAACCGGCAACCGAACCGATGTTGGTAACAATGGGGGTGACCACTCGGAGGGTCGAGGAATTCGAAAAGAGGGGCGCACCGCAGGCACCGTTCACTTGGACCCGGTAAACAGTGTTATCCAAAGCGGAGGTTATTCCCGTCAATTGCAAAGTAGCCGATGTGGCGCCAGCAACTCCGGAACCGTTGCTTAGGTTGGTCCAGGCACTGCCGCTTTGGCGTTGCCATTGGTAGGTGGCCGCGTTGGTCGCTACGACCGCAAGGGATACCGAGCCGCCGGCCAGGGCTTGCACCGTGGGATTGGGTTGCTGCGTGAGGGCCGGAGCAACGGCAGCACCTACACCGCCGTTGGTAAAAGTTACATTGTTAAGAACATTCGCCGCAGAATCGGCCAATTCACAATTGCCAGCGTTCTGTAGATCCCAGGAGAGGATTGAATTTCCGGTAGCCCGAAAACGCATATTCAACAAAAGCCCGTTCACACTAACAGGTACCAGGTTGAACCAAGCAACCCGAACCTGTGGCTGCGTTCCTTGAGTCGTGGCATTCACGATAAGGTTCGATCCCAAGGAAGGGTGGGCGTTGCTAAAACCAACATAGGATAGGGTTCCACCGTTGTAGTTCAGCGAAAGGGAAATCGCACCCAAATTGTTG
>CAIOCC010000228.1 GCA_903856555.1 uncultured Bacteroidota bacterium | reverse complement strand
CCCTTTGCTCAGTTTGGGGGACCCAATGCCTTTCCGATACCCAGCACTTTGTTGAGCCCCGGGGCTTGGACTAAATTTTTCCAGGCCCTGCGACGAGGGGATTTTCGCCGCAAGGATTAGCAGCGGGCCCTTGTTTGCTAGCGGCCCTTGTGTTTGTATTCCGGACGCAGTTTTCCGTTACGGATCAATTGCAGCTTTTTTTGGAGCAGGCGACGGCGAAGGGGATGCAAGAGGTCGACAAAGAGTCGGCCATCCACATGGTCGTATTCGTGTTGGATAATTCGGGCCAGCATGCCATCAAATTCAGCATCGTGGGTGCGCCGTTCCGCATCTTCGTAACGCAGCCGGAGTTTGGGCTTTCGTAACACATCCCCTCTCAGTTCGGGGATACTGAGGCAGCCTTCGGTATAGGCCCAGGGTTCCCCGCTTTGGTCCAGAATCAAGGGGTTGATGATCACCATTTTGCAGCCTTTGTAGGCTTCTTCGTCTGCTAGCTCAGCGTCCAACACAAATAGGCGAAGCGAACGTCCCACTTGGGGTGCGGCCAGACCGATACCCCCTGCGGCGTACATGGTTTCAAATAAATTTTCGATAAGAACCGGTAACTCGTCGAAGTCGGGGGGAATATCCGCGGCTTTTTGTTGCAAGACCGGGTCACCATAAAGGACAATGGGAAGAATCATGGTTGCGTTGGGGGTTCAAAGCGGTTCAGGTGGTGGATTCGTCCGTTGTTATACATTTCCAGAAAGTCTTGGAGAATGAGAACGGCGGCAATGCGATCGACGACATCTTTGCGACGTCGGGTGGCCTTGGATGCGCCCGATTCCAGGAGGCTTTGTTGGGCCAGGCTGGAGGTAAAGCGTTCGTCCAAAAGGTACAGGGGCAACAAGGGACGGCGGGTATGGATTTGACGGCAAAAGGCCAGGGTGCGTGCGGCGTTTTCGGAGGGCTCGTGGTTAACGCGCAGTGGCAGGCCCACCACCATCGCTTCCAATTCCTCCCAATGCGGGTATTGCCGGAGGTAGGTCCACAAATCCGTGCTGGGAACCGTATCCAAAGGGGTTGCAATCACGCCCCCGGGGTCCGAGTGCGCCAGTCCGCAACGACGACGGCCGTAATCCAGGGCGAGAAACCTTGGCATGGTGCAAAGGTCGGGCCTAGGCCCCTTGGTTGGGGCGGCTGCGCAATGCATCCGCTGTATGGCCTTGGCCGTGATGCAGCAGGTCTTGGGGTGTCCCCGCAAAAACCAGTTGACCACCTCCGCTGCCTCCCTCCGGTCCCAGGTCCAGAATCCAATCCGAAGCCATCAAAACCTCTGGGTTGTGTTCGATGACCAGGACGCTGTGGCCGTTGGCAATCAAAGCCCGGAAGGCTCCTAGCAATTGGGCGATGTCGTGGAGGTGCAGCCCGGTGGTAGGCTCGTCAAAAATGAACAAACCGGCACCGTCCTTTTGGCCCCGCACCAAATACGAAGCGAGTTTGATACGTTGGGCTTCGCCCCCGGAGAGGGTGGTGGACGATTGTCCCAGGGGAACATAGCCCATACCCACATCGGCGAGGGGTTGCAGTCTCCCGGCGATTTCGGGTCGATCTCCAAAAAATTCCAGCGCTTCGGCCACGGTCATGGCCAGCACTTCGGCGATATGACTACCGCGGTAACGGACTTCCAGCAAATCTTCTTGAAAGCGCAGGCCTTTGCAGGTTTCGCAGGGCAGGTGCAGGTCGGCCAAAAACTGCATGGAGACTGTGACCTGTCCTTCGCCCTGGCAGGTTTCGCAGCGTCCGGCTCCTTCGACATTGAACGAAAAATGAGAGGCTTTGTAGCCCCTTTGGCGGCTCAGGCCTTGGGTGGCAAAAAGGTTACGAATGGGATCGTAGGCCTTGGAATAGGTGGCCGGGTTGGAGCGGGAGGATTTGCCGATGGGATGTTGGTCCACCATCTCCACAAAGGTCAGGCGATGCAAATCCCCGTGCAATCGGTCGTGGGGTCCGGCCTTGGCGGGGTCCTGTCCCAAGGCATTGGCCAAAGCGGGGAACAAGACGCCTTTGATGAGGCTGGATTTACCGGAACCGCTTACGCCGCTAACACAACACAAGGTACCCAGTGGAATTTCGATGTTGATGCGTTGAAGGTTGTGGAGGCCGGCGCCTTCCAGGATGATTCGGTAAGGATGCTTTTGGGCGGCCGGGGGGTCGGGCATGCGTCGGGTCCCGTTCAGGTAGGCAGCGGTCAGGCTGACCTTGCTTTGGAGGAGCTCGGGCACGGTGCCCTCAAAGACCAATTCCCCACCCAAATGCCCGGCCCCCGGCCCGATATCCACGACATGATCCGCGGCCATGATCAGGTCCGGTTCATGTTCCACCACCACCACCGTATTGCCCAAATCCCGGAGCTGGTACAGCAACTGAATCAGGCGCCGGCTGTCCCGTTGGTGCAGGCCAATGCTGGGCTCGTCCAGAACATAGAGCGAGCCTACCAAATTGCTGCCCAGGGTGGTGGCCAGTTTGATGCGTTGCGCCTCGCCGCCCGAAAGGCTGTTACTTAGGCGGTGCATGCTCAGGTATTCCAGCCCTAGATCGCAGAGGTAACCCAGCCGCCGAACAATCTCCTCCAGCGGTCTTCGGGCGGCTTCAGCGTCTTGGTCTTGTATCCGAAAATCCTGCATTAATTGCAACAAATCCCCGGCCGGTTTGGTCAGCAATTGATGCAAGTTCCAGGTGCTCCCGTCTTGACCCAAAAGGTGAACCCAGGCGGCGTCTTTGCGCAATCGCGTTCCCTTGCAGTCGGGACAAGTTGTTTTGCCCCGGTACCTGGATAACATAACACGGTACTGGATTTTGTAGGTGTTTTCTTCGAGCATTCGAAAGAAAGTATCCAGACCATCAAAGTGCTTGTTGCCTTTCCATAACAAATCCTTGAATTCGTCGCTCAGGTCTTGGTAGGGTTTGTGAATCGGAAATCGGAATTTGGCGGCCGAAGCAATCAATGCCTCGTTCCACTCGCTCATTTTTTCGCCTTTCCAGGGGGCAATGGCCCCGTCGTAGATGCTCCGTCTTTTGTCGGGGATTACCAGGTCCGGGTCGATGCCCAGGATGGATCCAAAACCCTCGCAGCGCGGACAGGCTCCGTAAGGTCCTGAGAAATTGAAAAGGGCCAGCGAGGGTGGCTCAAAAGTGGTTCCCCCCGATTCAAAACGCCGACTGTACGAGCGGTAGGACCCGTTCCAAACCAGGCAGGCCTCCCCGTCTCCTTCAACCCAGGCCTGTTCGATGGCTTCGGACAGCCTGGATTCCGGAAAATCCGCCTCGGATGGGGCGCTTTGGGAGGGGTTTTTGGCGGGGTTTTTGGCGGGGTTTTGGGCGGTGATTGGATCCCAAACGACCCGATCCAAGACCAAATGCAGGGCAGTTGGGATTTTGGGGGCCGAGCGCGTTTTGGGTTCCAATAGGGATTCCAAGCGCAGCAGGGTCCCTTCGGACCAAAGCCGGGTATAGCCCCGCTGCAGCAATTCCTCCAGGTAGGCCTGCAGGCCGGGGTGATCATGGCGGGCCTGCTCGACAGCAGGCAGTGGGCAGAGCACCAACAATTCGGCGCCCGCTTCGGTGGTTTCGAGGCGTTTTTGACGGAGCTCCTTGAGGAGGTCTTCGGTGTTGTAGGCCCTTACTTCCTCCCCGCTTTGGGGATCCAGGGTATGCCCGCAGCGGGCAAAGAGCAAACGGAAATAATCGTAGATCTCGGTGGTGGTCCCCACCGTGGAGCGGGGATTGCGGGATAAGTGATGCTGGTCAATGGCCATGGCCGGGCTCAGGCCCCGGATATCGTCCACTTCGGGCTTGGGCATTCGTTGCAGAAATTGCCGGGCATAGGACGAAAGGCTCTCCACGTAGCGGCGCTGCCCTTCGGCGTAGAGGGTATCAAAAATCAAACTGGACTTGCCCGAACCCGACAAGCCGGTGACCACCACCAATTGGTGCCGAGGCAGAACGACATCGATACCACGCAGGTTGTGCATGCGGGCGTTGCGGATTTCGATCCCGCCGCGGTCCGGGGGTGTTGTCAGGGTATCGGGCGTCTTTGCGCTGGTTTTGGGCGTTTTGGCAGGGGTTTTGGCGGGCATGGTCCAACCCGTGCAGGGCGAGTCCTGCAAAGGCGATTGCAAAGGTGCGGACGAAGCCACCAAAACAAAAACCACCCAAGGCCTTGGAATTAGAAAAAATCAGTTTAACTTCGTCTACAACAACACCCTATAAAACCCATTGCGCCTATCGGAACAGACCCTACGCTAACCTAAACCCCTCTCTATGTCTTCACAAGTCATGGGCGTTAGCGATCAGGAGCTGATTCGGCGCTATGTATCAGGCCAACAGGCCGCCATGTCGGTGTTAATGCACCGCCACAAATCCCGCATTTTCACAACCATTTACCAGCTGGTCCGGCATCAGGAGCTGGCCGAGGATTTATTCCAGGACACGTTTGTGAAGGCCATGCAGACCCTTCAGGCCGGTCGCTACAACGAGGAAGGCAAGTTTTTGCCCTGGATTCTGCGCATTGCCCACAACCTCTGCATTGACCATTTTCGCCGGAACAGCCGCATGCCTTTGGTGCGCGCGGATGATGATTGGGATCCCCTGGCCCGCATGAGCGATACCGAGCTGCATGCCGAGGACAAGTTGATGCAGAAGCAAAGCCTGGCCAAGGTCAAGCAATTGGTCGCCCGTCTGCCCGAAGAACAACGGGAGGTCCTCATTATGCGGATTTACGGGGATTTGAGCTTCAAGGAGATCGCCGATGCCACCGGGGTCAGCATCAACACGGCTTTGGGCCGGATGCGCTACGCCCTCAGCAACCTGCGCAAACTCATTCACCAGAAGGGGATCAACCTCTAAAGGGGGCTGGCGCGGCGAGGCGAGGCCCGGGGAGTTCGGTTGGGCGCGGTCCGGGTTGGGCAGAGGGGCATGAGGAGGGTTTTATTTTTTGAATAAGAAAACGGCGCATGCTTCGTTAATAGGAACAAAACAGCCTATGAACGAAAACACGACCCTCCAGGAACAGCTTCTTTTGTATGTTTTTGATGAATTGCCCGCGGACCGGGTGGGCGCCT
>CAIOCC010000227.1 GCA_903856555.1 uncultured Bacteroidota bacterium | reverse complement strand
GTGGCCTGGCAATACCGCGCCTTTGTTTGGCTTGGGGAATGTGAACAGGGATTTTCAAGCCTCCGCTCGGATCATGGATTTTTTCCTGGGGAGTGGCGCAACGGCTACCAACCCTGAGCTGCCGAATCTTCCCGAAAAGAACCCAACCTGGGCCGAGGTATTGGCTGGATTGGCCGAATCCAAGGACCCATGGGAGGGCCTATGGGATTCGTGGGGCCGCAAATACCCGGTGGATAGGTTCGGTCCCCTGGACCCCGTCGCAGGACCCTGGCTGACCCGGTTTCAGGGCCAAACCAAACAATGGATGATTCTGCCCAAATGAAATATATTCTCCTAGGTGTCTTGGCTGGTTTGTTCAGCCAAACCCATGCTCAAAGCCCCGTCTTTCATGCGCCGCCCGCATGGTCCAAGGGGGTGGTTTGGTACCAAATTTTCCCGGACCGTTTCTGGAACGGGGATACACTGAACGATCCACCTTTGGGGGCCCAACAAGATGCATGGCCTCACGATACCCTTCGTCCGTGGAAGCTGCATCCTTGGACTTCGGATTGGTACAAATTACAGCCTTGGGAAAAATCCAGCGACCAAGACCTTTGGTATAACATAACACGAAGGCGTTACGGGGGGGATTTAGCCGGTATTTTGCAACGATTGGATTACTTGGAATCCTTGGGGGTCCAGGCTTTGTACCTCAACCCGATTTTTTACGCGCCTTCTCATCACCGGTACGATGCGTACATGCTTCACCATGTGGATCCCTATTTGGGTCCCAACCCGGCAGCTGATCTGGCGCTAATAGCCAACGAAAAACCCGACGACCCGTCCACATGGCATTGGACAAGCGCCGATACCCTCGCACTTCATTTGGTTGGCGAAGTGCATCGACGTGGCATGCGAATCATATGGGACGGGGTTTTTAATCATATGGGCGTTGGGAATCCTTTTTTTGTGGATGTCATTCAAAATCAACAGGCTTCGCCTTATGCGGACTGGTTTGAGGTGGAGCAATGGAGGGACGTGGATTCGGGCAAAGCCTTTCGTTACAAGGGCTGGTTTGGGATTCAGGATCTCCCCGAATTCAAGGAGAATCAGAAGGGTTTGACCGCTGGACCGGATCAATACATCCACGACATAACACAACGCTGGATGCGGCCTACTTGGTCATCGGGTGTGCATCCCCGCGATGCGATATCCTTGGGGATTGATGGATGGAGGCTGGATGTTGCGTTTTGTGTTGCGCATCCTTTTTGGAAACGCTGGTCGGCACGCGTAAGGGAATGGAATCCCGAGGCCTACCTCACGGCGGAAGTGATTGATGAGGCGCCCAAGCTCAAACCGTACCTACGCGGAGATGAATTTGATGCGGTCATGAATTACCCCTTTGCGTTCATTGCCAGTGAATACCTGATCAACGACCGCAACCGGCCTTCCACCGTGGGTTTTCAAAAACAAATGGATGACCTCGTCGAGGTTTTTGGTTATGATCGCTTTCTTTCGCAACAAAACCTTTTTGGCAGCCACGATGCGAATCGTCTAGCCTCTCATATTGTCAATAGAAATTTCGCAAAGTATGCGGAGTGGGGCTCTTATTTTGCCCTTTCCAAGGCTTCCAACCCTGCCTATAATACCCGCAAGCCCAATGGCTTGGAATCCAAAATACAGGCGCAGTGGATGGTGTTTCAGCTCACTTTTCCAGGTGCGCCTATGTTGTATTACGGGGACGAAGTCGGTATGTGGGGTGCCAACGATCCCGATTGCAGGAAGCCGATGCTATGGCCTGAGCTGAAGTTCGAAGATGAGTGGCATCGCCCTGACCAAAGCCTATACCCCCAGGCGCAGGTTGTTCAATGGGATACCTCCCTGCTTCAACTAACCAAAGACCTTATTTCTTTACGAAAAACCCATCGTGTTCTTAGGGATGGCGCATTTCGCTGGCTGCGGACCAAGGATAACAATGAAATCTTGGGTTATGAACGGTATAGCTCTGCCGGAGGGCCGATCTTGGTCTTTTTGAATCCAACCGATCAAGCCCAATCTTTTAGCGGTCGTCCTTTTTTTGAAAAAGCCTATGCGTGGCCATTTTCCGGTGTTTTCGAAAGCGAATCCGGAGATTTTCATTTGCCACCTCGAGGTTATGTGCTTTTTCAACCCCGTTAACCTATGGACATGACCCCCTCAAATACGCAAGTGACCAGGACCGCTGAACATCGTTTGACGTACCAGATAGGTGCGGTGGAGGACTTTGGGGATCATGCCGTTGCAATGCTCCAGAAGGCCCGTCATGTTTGGACTTCGGCGTATGCTCCCTATTCAGGCTTCCATGTC
>CAIOCC010000226.1 GCA_903856555.1 uncultured Bacteroidota bacterium | reverse complement strand
GACGACCGTCTCCAACCGAGGATGGGTTACCGCCCTGCGATTGTATTCCCGCAAGGCTTCGGTCTCCGCATCTTTGTGTTGCCCAGCCTCTGCCACCTTTCCGCTCCATAACACATTGTCAGCCAGGATATAAGCCCCTGGCTTGAGGATCTCGACCAACGCCTCCAGATAGGCCGGGTAATTTTCCTTGTCGGCATCCACAAAGACCAGGTCCCAGTCTTCTTGGACTTGTTGAATCAGTCCCAAGCCGGTGCCGGTATGCAAATGAATGCGCTCACGATACGCCGACCTTTCCACAAATTCCTTGGCCATGTCCATGACTTCGGGGTTGTTATCAACGCTGTGTAGGAGGCCATCCTCGGTCAGGCCTTCGGCCAAACAGAGGGCCGAATAGCCCGTAAAGGTCCCAATTTCGAGAATGCGCTTCGGGGCTAACATCCGACTGATCATGGCCAAGACCCGGCCCTGCAAATAGCCCGAACACATTTGGGGCATGAGGCAACGCAGATGGGTTTGGCGTTCAAGTTCGACCAAGAGGGCCGAAGGTGCGTGGCTGTGTTCCTCGATGTAGGCGTCCAGGTGGGGGGGCAAAAAATTCATGGGCAAAAAAATTTAGGCCTAGACCTATGAGTCTAAGGCGTTTCGTTCCGCCAAACCAGGCTGCGCCATCCTTGCCGGACAAAGAGTTGTTCCGCAATCGTTTGGAGTTGGGTCAAGGGGATGTGGTGGATTCGATCCACGATTTCTTGTTGGGTCAACAAACCGTTCCCGTCCAAGAAAGCCTGACCCCAGCCGATTAGGTTTTGGAGTCTGTTTTCTTCGGCCAAAAGCAGGCGACCGATGAGCTGTTCCTTGGCGATTTTGAATTCACGGGGACCCGGGCAACGAAGGCGCGGGTTGCGGAGGATACGGTCGATTTTGGTCCGGACTTTGGGAGCTTGACCTGCATCGCAAGAAAACTGTATGCTCCACATGCCCGAATCCGAATAAGGCGAGTAATGGGCATCGATATCGTAAACCAAAGCAGATTTTTCGCGGAGTTCCATGCTTAGGCGGGCACTCATATGATCCCCACCCAGCCAATTGACCAGGAGCGCCAAGGCCCAGCGCATATCGTGCCGAACCGAAGGGGCTCGACCGCCCATGATGCCGTAGGCTTGATTGAAATCCTTGAGCTCTTCGCGTTCCTGTTGACCGCGTAGGGCGGTAGGCGCTTTGCGGTTGGGGGCTGTTTTGGGGTTTTGAAAGGAACGCTTGGGCATCCGTTCCTCCAGGGCCTTCAAGACCTCTGCAGCCTCCAGGGGACCGTGGTAAACAAAGACGGCCGGTCTTGCCCCAAAAACCGATCGATAATGATGCCGAACCGATGCACTGCTCAGGGCCGTTAGGCTGGATTCGTAACCCAAAATGGGGTGCGATAGGTGGTGTTTGCCGTAAACTGCTTTTTCAAAAGCCTCCAAAAGGCTCTCATCCGGGTTGTCACTGTACATCCCGATCTCCTCACGGATGACTTTTTGTTCTTTGGCAAATTCTTGATCGGTCCAGCGAGAATTCCACCACATATCCGCCACCAAATCCACCGCCGCTTGGCTATGCTTGGCTGGGCAGGATGCATGCAAAACCAAGCGCTCTTTGGTGGTAAAGGCGTTGATATCCCCGCCTTTGTTTTCGAGTTCGGTGAGGACCTGCATGGGTCGACGGTCCTCGGTACCTTTGAAAAGCAAATGTTCCAAACAATGGGTCGCCCCGGAACCTATCGGTTCATCATCTCGACTACCGCAATCGCTGAGCAGGGCCAGATGGCTGAGGCTATGATGGGGCTCGTGCACCCACAGCACCGGAAAACCGCGGGATGTGCGCAAAACACGAGGCAAATCTTGAACCACCATCAGGGGGTCAAAGATAGGGAGGGCAGGGGGCCATCTTCAGGTCCCACGACCCACCAAATCGTTTTCAAAGTTGATGAATGTATATTTGCCTCCCTTCCGAATCGTTGCATCAACCCATGCTCAGTCGGGTCTGCGTTGACGGAAGGCCCAAAGCCCGCCGAAGTGGTGAAATTGGTAGACACGCACGTTTCAGGGGCGTGTGTCGCAAGACATGCCGGTTCGAGTCCGGCCTTCGGCACCAGGCCTGCATCCACGGGGTGCAGGCTTTTTTTTGTCCACTTGTTTGCGTTGACGGTTCTGTTTTTCAGCTGTTTCCTACAGGCGACCTCGGCCCAGCCACCGGGAACGGTCCGGGTCCGGGGTTGGGTCAAGGACGATCAGGGTCGGGGCGTGGCCTACGCTACCCTGGTTTTTGAACCGGGTCAAATCACCGGTCTTAGCAACGAGAACGGTCGATATGAGGTCTTTCTTCAACCGGGTGCCTACACCGTTCAGGTCGCTCATTTGGGGTATCGCCCCCGGCGTATGAATTGGGAATTCCCCCAAGGTTCAGGATCGGTTGTCGAAGGACCCGATTTGATCTTGGAGCCCCGGGTGGTGGCCCTGCAGGAAATCACCGTAAAGGCCGGCAAAGAAGACCCCGCCTATGCGATGATGCGCAAAGCCATCGCAGCGGCCCCAGCCCACGCTGCGGGTCCATGGCGCTACACCGCCGAGACCTATGTCAAAGGCCAATTCAAAATCGTGGAAGTCCCCTGGATTCTGCGCCGACAATTGGAACAAGAGGGACTCAAACAAGGCGTAACCTATGTTATGGAATCCGCCAGCCGGATTAAATACCGTAGACCTCGGAATTTTGAGGAGAAGGTTTTGTCCCGCCGATCCAATTTGCCCAAAAGCATGGAGGCCAATTTGAATTATTCCAATATTAATTTGTACGAGCCCCAGAGCCGGGATTGGGTATCGCCTTTATCCTCCAAGGCCTTTGCGCATTATCGTTTTGAGTACCTGGGCTCCGAAGAAGAAGAGGGCGAGCGATTGCACCGCATCGCGGTCCGACCCAGGGGCGGGACTTCCAATCGTTACCGGGGAACCTTGGTTTTGCGGAGCAAAGACTGGAGTCTGGATCGGGTGGAGTTGGTGGTGAAAAATCCCGCCGGCGATACCTTTCGCATCGGCAAGCAGTATCGTCGTATCCAGGGTTTTTCGATGCAGACCATGGAGGATCTACAGATGGAGTTGAGCTTTTTGGGCGCGTCGGCCCGTATTCGCTACATCAGCTCCATTCGTCGTTTTGACGAAGTCTTGGCCCCGCCGGACCGCTTGCCCTCGGTGGCTTCATCCCCCAGACCTGTTGGCCCATCACCTTCTTTGGCCAAAACTAGGTCGAGCCGAAAAAAAAGCGCTCGTGTTGTTGCGGATTCAGCGGTTGCCGATTTGTCCATGGCGGCGGATGTTGTTCGAAAGGCTACCGCTGGCTTGGATAGCACTGCTGGTCTGGATGCCACCCCTGGCTTGGATGCCGAATACCGCTTTGAAGTGGATACCGCTGCCGATGCGTCCTCGGATTCGCTGTGGGAAATGCTGAGAACGATTCGTCTTGATAGTGCCGAACAGAAAGGTTATGCGGTTGCCGACAGCTTGGGCGCGTTCAAAAAGCCCCGATCAACCGATGATACCACCCGTTCTGCGGCTTCACGCTTTTTCAAAACAATGTTATGGGGAAGCCAATCCCAAAAGGGACGGGATGCAGCGGGTCAGGCCTGGCAAAGCCAGGAATGGAGTGGCTGGCTCCGACCGCGTTGGACCGCTTTGGATCTCTACAATCCCTTGGAGGGATGGGTTGTTTCCGGGACTTACCAGCGACAGTCCAGAGACCTTCAGAACCGTAACACATCGTGGAAGGCCTCTTTGCGATGGGGATCCCAATTGCATCAGGTGCTTCCTGCGTTGGATTGGTCCCGTAGCACCACGGAGACCCGTTGGCAATGGGGCATGGGTTCGGCCCTGGAACCCCTAAGCGGTTGGCAAATGCCTCGCTGGGCGCATCTGTTATCCTTGGGCACGGCCCATCCTTCTGAGCAGCGGCCTTGGTGGTATACGGGTTTTGAAGGTGTTTTGACCACCAAAGCTGACGGCGGATTGGAACAACGCCTCTCCAAGAAATGGAGAATGTGGCTGGGCGCAGGGGCCGAAAAACGATCCTATGTTATGCAGTCTGCGGATCCCCTTCTTTCTCCCATGTGGTCGTCCGCATTGGCCGGAATAGGCTCCGGCTCGTCTTATTATTCGGTTCGGCCTACCGGTTCCTTGGGGGATTTGTTTAGGGAACATCAACGCCTCCGGATGCATGCGTCTTGGCGCTGGGAACCGCTGACCGAAAAAAGAAAAGTCAACGGGTGGGTTCGGTATCGTCGTAGCTCCGAAGCCTTTGTGGGTTTGGATCTGGACGCTGCCTGGGTTTATCAGCAAAACGGAGTCTACCCTTGGTCCCGCGTTCATTTGTTTGCAGAGCGTAACCGAGATTTGGGGGCGGACCGTCGATGGAACGGGCGAATAGGGGCTGGTTGGTTTTCACAAAGCCCACGCACCTTCGCTGATTTCTATGCGTGGCCATCCCAAGCCTATGGATGGGGCCGTGAAAGAGCGATGGCTCCCCGAGGATTGAATCCTCATCTTTTGACAGCCCAAAAATCCTGGTTCACCCTGATGCAGGAATACCAAACCGCCCGCTTGAGCATCACTCACTGGAAACCCTTGGCCAGAATGCGGGCGACGGAAACGATCTGTGCTTATTTGTTGGGTGAACCCGGACGGATGATTTACGGAGAATTGACATGGAAATTATCCGGGATTGCCGGATTGGTGGGTCTCGAATTGGGGCATCAAACCGCTCTTTTCCGTCAGGATTCCTGGGAACTTTCGTCCAAGGAGCCAGCGGGTCTTGCCCCGCCCATCCGTGGTGATTGGTGGCTTTTGCGGGGTGGGTTGGTCCGAATCAACGTGGCGCTACCCTAGAGCGAGCCCCGTTCCCACCAACCTGTTCATCCTCCAAAAAAAAAGGCAGTCCAGAGGGACTGCCTTTGCGTTTGGATTGAAAAAGGGGATTACCCGTTGTTTTTCATTTCCTGAACTTCGAGACGGAGGGTCTGGCAATGGGCCTTAAGGTCCTGCAAACCTTTGCGGATACGGGTACCGGCCGCTTTGTTATCTCCATCGTAAAACTTCTGGAAGTCTTTCTCCATGGAGGTTACCATCTCAAGCAATTCGTTGTATTTGTTCATAAGGCGTTTTTTTAATGAGTCCAAATTAGGTATAAATCCCCTGCCTGCCCCCTCAAAACCCAAAAAAATGGTCCAAAAACGCTTCTTATGCCAGGGTACAGTAGACATTTTGGACATCGTCGTCCTCTTCGAGCATTTCGATGAGCTTCAAACAGTCTTCGGCTTGCGCCTCGTCCAGGGTCTTGGTTATGGTCGGAATATACGATAATTCCGAAGACACGATTTGTATACCAATGGATTCAAGGGACTTCTGCACTTGTCCAAAATCCGTAAAGGCTGCGGTTAGGTTCCATTCCCCGTCTTCGATGCTGATATCCTCGGCGCCGGCATCAATTAATTGCAATTCGAGGTCTTCGGCCGCCATGTCGCCGGGGTC
>CAIOCC010000225.1 GCA_903856555.1 uncultured Bacteroidota bacterium | reverse complement strand
GTCATTGGATGGTTGGGGGCCGAGGCCTTGGCGGCGCATCAGGTGGCCATCAACATCGCTTCCATGAGTTTTATGGTGGCCGTTGGTATTTCATCATCGGCTTCCATTCGCATTGGGTACGCCAGGGGCTTGGGAGACTTGGGGCTGGCCCGTCGAATTGGTTGGGTGGCCATGGGAATGACCTTGGCCTTGATGAGCCTATGCGCTTTGGTTTTTGTGGGTTGGAACCGGGAACTCCCTGCTTTTTATGTGAGCGATCCGGTGGTCCTTCGCTCCGCTTCGACCCTGCTCCTGATCGCGGCGGCTTTCCAATTGGTGGACGGCCTGCAAGCCCTCGGCGTGGGTCTCCTTAGGGGCATGGAGGATAAACGCGTCCCCACCCTTCTGGTCTTGGTGGCGTATTGGGTCGTGGCCCTTCCCCTGGGAACCTACCTGGTCCTCCACAGTTCCTACGGCTTGTATGGAATGTGGTTGGCCTTGGCCGGTGGACTGCTCCTGTCGGCCATCTTCCTGATCCTGCGCTTTCTGCACCTGACCGCTGGCGCGATGTCCAAGGATCCTCGACCTTAGGCCCTGATAGGCCCCTTGGAGGGTTTATGGGCTCCAAAACTGCTTTTGGGTGTACATTTGCGGCGGAGAGATGGCAGAGTGGTCGATTGCGGCGGTCTTGAAAACCGTTGACTGTAACAGGTCCGGGGGTTCGAATCCCTCTCTCTCCGCATCCCAAGCGAATCGGCCCGAAAGGGCCGTTTTGGTTTGGTGGGACGAAGGAAACTTGTTTCCAAAAGGACCACCAACCAAAGCGGTCGGCTAAGCCGACGATTCGCGAGGGTTATGCTAGGACCTCCCACTGGGATGTCCGAGCGCAGCGAGGACAATCCCTTGTCAATCCTTGAGTCTTATCGTTAAATAAAGAGGCGAGGAACGCAGTTCCGGCATGGGCGGTAAATGCTAGGACCCCCCCCTTTGGGATGTCCGAGCGCAGCGAGGACAATCCCTTGTCAATCCTTGAGTCATATCGTTAAATAATGAGGCCAAGAACGCAGCTCCAACATAGGCTACCCATTCGACCCCTCCCCTGCCATCCCCTTGGCAGCTAACCAACCGGTGCTCCACGCAGCCTGAAAATTAAAGCCCCCCGTAACCCCATCGATGTCCAAGACTTCGCCCGCAAAATAGAGATTGGGGACCCGCTTGCTTTGCATGTCCGTCAAATTCACATCGCCCAAATGCACCCCTCCCGCCGTCACAAATTCCTCTTTGAAGGTCGTTTTGCCCTGGGCTTGGTAGGTATCGTTCGCCAAGAGAGCCGTGAATCGATTGAGATCCTTCCGACTCCATTCCGACCAACGTTTGGAAGGATCCAAACCGACTTTTTCGACGAGGTATCGCACCAAGCGAGCCGGTAAACCCAACCCCAAATGGCCTATCGCTTGGGACTGGTTGAAATCTTTCTGTTGTTTTAACAAGTGTTCTCGAATCTGATCTTCGTGGAGGGTGGGCAACCATTGTACCGAGAACTCAAAACGATATTGGCAGGCGTTCAAATCCCTGGCAGCAAGGGCGGATAAGCGCAAAATAGCGGGACCGCTAAGCCCCCAATGGGTGATCAACAAAGGACCGGTGCTCGACTTTTTGAAAGCTGTTAAACGAACCGTGGCTTCCGGTACCGATACCCCCATCAATTCGGTGATGGGGTTTTGGGGTAAATTGAAGGTAAACAAGGAGGGAACCGGCGGAACAATACGATGGCCTAGGTCCTCCAGCCATCGGTAGGCCTCCCCTTTGGGGTGTCCACCAGTTGCAACCAGCAATTGGCTGCAATGCGCTGTACCCCCCGGACCCTCCAACACAAAACCTCCATCCACCGCACGAATCGTTTCGTAATGGGTGTTGAGCAAAACGCCCACCCCGTACTTTTCGGCTTCCGTGAGCAGGCAACGTGCCACCGTCTCCGATCGATCGGTCACGGGAAACATGCGACCATCCGCTTCGGTTTTGAGAGGCACACCACGCTGCCCAAACCAAAGGATGGTATCTTCCGTACCCCAGCGGGCAAAAACCTGGCGCAATACGTTTCCACCCCGCGGGTAATTTCCCACCAAAATCCCTGGCTCCAAACAATGATGCGTCACATTGCATCGACCGCCTCCGGAAACCAAAACTTTGGACAAAACCTTGGAAGACTTTTCGACCAAGGCAACGCGAAGCCTTCGATTCAACCTCGCCGCATTGACCGCCGCAAAAAATCCAGCAGCCCCCCCACCTAGAACCAAGACATCGACCTTGAGGTTCATCCAACCAAAGACTTAGGCCGAATCCAATTCATAGTGCACACGTTCTTAGTGCACACGAACCACCTGTTCCAATGGAACCCGGAACCGAGGTCCCCAAACCCCCGCTTCGGTCCCTAGCCCCACGGCGATGGCCATGTTGATTTCGGCACCACGGGGCAGGCCCAAAAATTTCCGAACGCGCACCCGGTCTAATCCTTCCATGGGGCAGGTATGAAAACCCTCTGCGGCGACCGATAACATAAAGGTCTGGGCTGCTAAAGCGCAGGATTTGTGCGCTACAATTCGTTGTTCGGCCTTGCCCCCGGGTCGGTAAAAGGGCTTGAAGGCCCCCATCACCCACCCCAGGAGCCAGCGGACCCCGTGCATGATCCCCAGAGGGTCGTTGGTGTACAAAAAAGGCATGAGCTTGCCGTAGTAGCGGAGCCCGGCTTTTTGACCGTTGTTAGGTTCCCCCTGGATGCTGTTTTGGACTTGCTGAAGGTTCCATTCGGCACGGCTTTTCCATAAATCTTGACGAGTCACAAAAACGACCTGGTGTTGGGCCGTACGCGCGGCATTCTGGTTCAGGCAGAGGGGGACCATTTGGGCCAAAGCATCCTTGGACTTGATCCAATGAAATTCCCAAAGCTGCATATTGCTGCTATTGGGCGAAAGGGCGGCTCTTTCCAACGAACGCTGAATCACCTCATCGGGAACCGATGTATTCGCGTCAAAAAGGCGGTTGGAACGCCGAAAATCGACGATTTCCTGAAAGGCTTGGGAATGCATACACGAAGGTACATCTTCGCCCTTGCCGGGAAGCCTCTACGTAGGACCATCCCCTTCGTATACTTGAACGAAGGAAGACCTTCTGAACCTCTCCGTTTCCAAAACCCTCTGCCTTCGATGAAAATCGACACGACCCCGGATCCCTTTGTGGCTTGCGACCCAGAAAACAAGGCCAAGCACCCTCATTTTCAGTTCTTTGGGACTTTGTTTAAATCCATCATCTTCATCATGGTTTGGGGCTTGGTATCCTTGCCGGGAAGTCTTCGGGCGCAGGTGGTGAATACCGGTTTTGCCGATTCCAGTGGGGGGATCCGACTGGGGAACGAACATTTGGTTTTGGGCGCCCAATTGGACTTGTACCGAAATGCAGGGCCCTCCAAAGGCTCCCAAATCCCGGACCTCGTTAGCTCGGCGAGCCTCAACCAATGGAGCGTCAACCTGGCTTTTTTGGACCTGCGATACCGCAGCGAACGTCTACGCTCTCGATTGATGCCGGCCTTTGGTACGTATATGGATCGGAATTATGCACCCGCTGAACCACGATTGCTCGAAGCCAGCTTGGGATTCAAGCCATGGAGTCGGTACGATTTATGGATTGATGCCGGTTTGCTGGGTTCACCTTTCACCAACGAAAGCCCCTTGTCCCGGGATCAACCCACCTATACCCGCTCCTTGTCCGCTGAATTTGTTCCGTATTTTCTGAGTGGCGTACGAATCGGTTATACCTGGGGCCCCAAGCTCAGCACCTTTGCCTATTGGGTCAATGGGTGGCAGCAAGCCGTGGATCGGGTTCCCGGCCAGGCCTTGATCGCTCAAGTCGAATACCGGCCCCTTTCCAAACTACTGATCAATGTGAATTTGTTCCATGGCCGGGAGCAACACAGCTCATTGCGCAATACCATTACCTTGGAGTCCATCACGGGCCAACGCACCCTGTTGGATGCCTACGCTATTTTCCGTGCTTCCTCCAAAACCTTGCTAACCAGCAGCTTTTATCGTGGATGGCAAAACGAGAACCACTGGACCCAAGGCAACCTCATTGTTGAACACAGCCTAAACAATCAATGGTCCGCTAATCTGCGCTTTGAAATCCTTGAAGACCTCCACGGCGTGGTTTTGCCCATCAGCAACCCGGCGGTGTCCGGTACAATGCAGGGTTATTCCGGGGGACTCAAATTCAAAGCCCTTGATAACTTATTCCTGCGCTCAGAATTTAGGTATTTGCAAAAGGGTCGTTCGAACGCTACGCGCGAAACATGGCCTTATTGGACCCTCAGTGCCTCCATAAGTCTCTAAGATTAACGCACCACAAGGCGGTGGCTTGTCTTGACCTGCCCCTGTTGCAAATAAATCCTGTCAACTCAAATTTTTATTAAAGCCGTTAGGCTTAATCCTCATTGGACTCGAAATCCCAAAAATCAGGTCCTTGGTGTGGAGGGCCCGTAGATAAAGTTGCTATCCCTACCTCAAATCGTAGCGATCCGCGTTCATGACTTTGACCCAAGCCTTGATAAAGTCAAGAACAAATTGTTCTTTGTTATCGTCTTGGGCATAGAATTCCGCGTAGGCTCTCAGGATCGAATTGGAACCAAAAACCAAATCAACCCGTGTTGCCGTCCAACGGGTTTCCCCGCTGCTGCGGTCCACCATGTTGTAGGAATTTCGTCCGGTCGGTTCCCAGCGGTAACGCATGTCGGTTAAATTGACAAAGAAATCGTTGCTGAGAACGCCCACGCGTTCGGTGAGGACACCGTGGGCTTTGCCTCCGTGATTGGTTCCCAAAACCCGCATCCCGCCAAGAAGGACGGTCATTTCGGGAGCGGTTAATCCCATCAATTGGGTGCGGTCCAAAAGCAATTCCTCGGGTTGGGCATCGTAATGTTCTTTGAGCCAATTGCGGTAGCCGTCGTGAAGCGGTTCCAGGACCGCGAAGGACTCGGTATCCGTCCATTCGGCGGAGGAATCGGCCCGACCTTGATGGAAAGGAACTGCTGCCTTGACACCGGCCTGGTGAGCAGCGGCTTCAACCGCCGCACTGCCGCCCAGTACGATTAAATCGGCCATGGAAACCGGGTGACCGCAGGAGGCTTGGATTTGCTCGAGGATCGCCAAAACTCGATCTAAGCGCTCGGGCTCGTTGCCGGCCCAGTCCTTTTGGGGAGCAAGGCGAATGCGGGCACCGTTGGCGCCGCCACGGAAATCCGAACCACGGAAGGTACGGGCGCTGTCCCATGCCGTGCAAATCAAATCGCTGTGGCTGAGGCCGCTGTTCAGCAGGGTGGTCTTGAGGGCCGAGATTTGAGCATCACTCAAAGGGGCCGGTGCAGCCAGTAGGGGATCCTGCCAAAGCAGGTCCACCTTGGGCGCATCGGGACCCAAGTAACGAGAACGCGGTCCCAAATCCCGGTGGGTTAGTTTGAACCAAGCCTTGGCAAAAACTTCCTCGAAATAGGCGGGGTCTTGGTGAAAACGCTCGGAAATTTTGCGGTATTCGGGGTCCATTTTCATGGCCATGTCCGCATCGGTCATGATGGGGTTGCGGCGAACCGAGGAATCGTGGGCATCCACCGGCATGTCCTCGGGGCGGATATTGATCGGCTCCCATTGCCAGGCACCGGCCGGACTCTTGCGCAATTCCCATTCGTACGATAACAACAAATGAAAGTACGTATGGTTCCAACGATCGGGGGTCGTCGTCCAGGCCCCTTCGAGGCCGCTGGTGACGGCGTCGGCCCCGTGGCCCTTGCCACCAGGATTCATCCATCCAAAACCCTGGGTGTGCAGCTCTTCGCCTTCCGGGTTGGGGCCCAGGGCGGAGGCGTCACCGTTACCGTGGGCCTTGCCCACGGTATGGCCGCCGGCCGCAAGAGCCACCGTTTCTTCGTCGTTCATGGCCATCCGTGCAAAGGTGGTGCGGACATCCTGGGCCGTGCGCAGCGGATCGGGTTGACCGTCCACGCCTTCGGGGTTCACGTAGATGAGACCCATCTGGACGGCGGCCAGCGGATTCGCCAACGAATTGCTATCGTTGGGGTTGGTGTAACGGTCTTTGGTCAGCCATTCCTTCTCGCTACCCCAATACACGTCCTTTTCGGGATGCCAAATGTCTTCGCGACCACCCGCAAAACCAAAGGTTTTGAAACCCATGGATTCGTAGGCCATGTTCCCCGCCAAAATCATTAAATCCGCCCAAGAAATTTTGTTCCCGTACTTTTTCTTGACCGGCCAAAGCAGGCGACGGGCCTTGTCCAGATTGGTGTTATCGGGCCAGCTGTTCAAAGGGGCAAAGCGGAGGTTGCCGGTATTGCTGCCACCCCGACCATCCGAGGTCCGGTAGGTACCGGCGGCATGCCAGGCCATCCGGATCATCAGGCCTCCGTAATGACCCCAGTCGGCGGGCCACCAGGATTGGCTTTCGGTCATCAGTGCTTTGAGATCGGACTTAAGGGCTTCGAGGTCCAGCGATTCAAAGGCCTTGCGGTAATCAAAACCCTCGCCGTTGGGGTTGACCTTGGTATCGTGCTGATGCAAAATATCCAGGTTCAGGGTTTTTGGCCACCAAGCGGTGACACTTTGAGCGCCTTGGGTGTTGGCACCGTGAACGACGGGGCATTTTCCAGATGAGGAATTGGGGTTCATGGGATGGGGTTTAGAAATGAGAGCCTTCTACGGGATTCGAACCTGCGACCTACTCATTACGAATGAGTTGCTCTACCAGCTGAGCTAAGAAGGCTTTGAAGATGTAAACCTAGCCCTGAAACCGACATAAACCATTCTTTCGATGGCCGGTCCCCAGACCAAGGATGCGTCAAAATAGGGTGAAAAAGGATTTCCGCTATCCAGAATTAATTGCCTTTGACGAAAATCCCCCAAGTTCTCAACGCCTATATAAAAGGCCCCTTTTTTGAAGTTTTTGGTGACCTGCAAAAACAAAACCGCATAGGCAGGCGATTGTTCGGGCATTTGGGTACCCTGCGGGTTGCTTGCCGTGAATGGAATTCGCTTGGAACCAAAGACCTGCACGGTGGCATCCCATTCCCAACGCTTTTTGGTGCGGTAGGCCACATTCACCATGGCCCGATGAACGGGCACCATGGGTCGACGCAAAAGACGGATCAACCCGGTTGCTCCGCCTGGGTTGGTAGGCAAAGTGGGCAGATAATCGCTGCGAACATCCTGCAAACGATACGCCAGCCGAACCTCGGTCCGCTTCATGGGTTGCAGTTCCATTTCGACTTGAACACTGCGGCTCCACGAGCGACCGGGCTGGTTGTACAGCCACAAAGCCCCAGGACTTCGGTCGTAATCCGCGATCACTTGGTCGGTGAACCACTGTTGCTGCAGGTCCACCCCCCACCTTGCGTTGCGGTAGCGAAACCGAAAGTCTCTGGTGTAATGCAGACCGGTGTACCATGAAGCCTCTCGGTTCAAACCATAGGCCGCACCCCTTCCATCGGGTTCCAACGTAGCCTCCAACCCCTCAACCCTGAGAGCCCGGGAACTCACCATGGCCCCTTGGTTCTCCGCCCAAATCGATGCCACCCGAAATCCACGACCCGCACCGATTCGGAGTTGACTCTTTTCGTCCAAATCGCTTTTCCAGTGGATGCGCGGAGAGAACTGCCAACCGTAGCGGTTGTGGTAATCCACCCGACCGCCCAGGACCCAAAGCGATGCACCTCGGTCCAAGGTGAATTCACCGAACAAACCGGGTACCCACTCCATCCGATGATCGATGCGACGGGCATTGGTGGCCCAGTCCAGGGCCAACGTATCCACCTGTTCATGGGTTCGATCGCCCATGAGATTCCAACCCACCCGGTATCGGTTGCGACTGCTTCCCAAAATATCCTGGTAAATCCCCTGAACATACCCGGATTCTTGACGACCGCTGTAGTTTCTCCACCCGTAGCGATTGGCCAAATCGGTCAGGCCCATGCTCCATAACAAACCGAGGGAACGGTAACGATGGGCCGGGAAAACGTAACCCAACTTCCCAAAAACCTCGCCCTGGTCCATCCGACTGCTCAACCCGTAAACGCCGGGCTGTTCCACAGGACTTGAATCGTGGTTGTAACCCAGCTGTCCACCTTGGCGCTGATCTCGGACTCTGCGGAGATTAATCTGAGCACTGAGGCCCTGTTGGTTATCGTAAAAAAAGCGGGCCAGACCGTTCGCCTGAAACCCGGTGGGTAAATCCAAAAAACCGTCCTTGTTAACATCCGGTGACCCATCCATTCGGTTCCCATGCAAGAGCCAAGCCGCCGTCCAATGACGGTGAAGTCGATGGGAAACAATGGCATTGACTTCGCTGCGCCCCATTTGGTTGAGGTACCCGTTCAAAACCAAGGGTTCTTCCAAATTCGGTTTTTTGAATTCCAAATTCACTTGACCACTCATGGCCTCAAAGCCATTCACCACCGATCCCGGTCCCTGGGTCAATTGAATTTCATCGATCCAAGTCCCCGGAATCAACGAGAGACCGGTATGGGTACCCAGACCCCGCATGGTGGGCATGTTTTCGCGCAACATTTGAACATAGGAACCGGACAGTCCCAGGAGTTGAATTTGCTTGACCCCGCTGGCCGCATCCGTGTACGATACCTCCACCGATGGATTGGTTTCAAAACTTTCGGATAAATTGCAACAAGCTGCTTTGAACAGCTCGGCCTCCGTCAAGACCTTGGTGGAAAGGGCCTCCGCTCTTTGGATAAAGGACGATGCCCTTTCCTCGCTCACCTCCACCATGGTCAAACCAGTGGCTGGTTTGAGGATAACCCGCAGGGCTTTGGAGTCCCGAATAAACAAGGTATCGGGAGCCAATCCCAAATACCGAACTACCAAGCGCTTGGTCTGAGGAACCGTGGGAATCGCAAAGGACCCCATCGGACCGGTCGCGGTCCCAACCGATGTGGATTGCCAATAAACATGGGCCTGAACCAAAGGGACCAACCGACCTTGGGCATCTTCCTCAAAAACAACCCCGCGAAGGGTGTCTTGGCCGAAGGCAGGAAAGGCTATCCAAGCCAACCCTGCAATCATC
>CAIOCC010000224.1 GCA_903856555.1 uncultured Bacteroidota bacterium | reverse complement strand
GCGGATGCAGCACCCGGCTTTGAAGGAGGCGGATGCCGTTGTTTTGCATTGGATCAATCACGGTTTTTTGGGGTCCTCCGATTTGCGGGGTTTGTTAGATTTGGGAAAGCCTGTGTTATGGCATATGCACGATCAATGGGCGTTTACGGGGGGTTGTCATTATTCCGGTGCATGTACCGCCTTTGAGTTGGCCTGTGGATCGTGTCCGCAGTTAAGACGTAGCGGCCCTGGCGATCGCTCTCGACGACAGTTTATGGAGCGTCAACAATGGGCTGCGCAAGCTGGAGACCGTTTGGCGCTGGTGGCCCCAAGTGAATGGCTCGCTGGCCTGGCCGCTAAATCCGGTATTGTTCGAGGAAGCGGAGCCTGGGTGCGCTGCATTCCCAATCCCTTCGACCCAGCGGTGGATGGCCAAGGCCTGCAACCCCGCTTGGTAACCAGCGGGCATTCCAGGCCTCGGTTGTTTTTTGCGGCGGTGAACCCCTCCGATTCCCGGAAAGGTTGGGACTTGTTGATGATGGCTTTGGAGCACCTGGGTCGGGAGGGCATGGTCTGTGATGTAGAAGTGGCTGGCAAGGTCACGGAGCCGGCAAGGTCACGGGTGCAGGCTCTGGAAGCCGGGGGGCATCAAGTGACTTGGTTGGGATTGTTGGGCCCTAAGGCGATGCAGGAAGCCTATGCCAGGGCTGATTTATTTGTTATTCCTTCCTTGCAAGAAAATTTCCCGAATACTGTTTTGGAAAGTTTTGCGGTAGGTACACCGGTGGTTGGTTTTGCGGCAGGTGGCATCGCCTCCATGATTGTTGAGGGCCAGAACGGAGCCTTGGCTCCAGCGGTGGATCCCTGGGCTTCAGAAGCTTCCAAAGCCATGGCCGCTTTTAATCTGGCTTCGGCCATGCTGAGGGTGGTCCAACACCCCCAAGGGAACTTGCTGCGCAGGGGAGCGCATCAAAGCCTGGAACAGGTTCGTCCAGAGCGAGTTGCCAAGGATTATACCGATTTAATCCATGCTATGTTACAGAATTCATCCAAGGTCCTATGAAATATCCCGATGGCATGTCCGTTTCCATCGTTACCGTGACCTACAATCCCGGGGATTTGTTGGAGCCAACGATGCGTTCGGTGGCGGAACAGGTGGATGTTCATGTTGATTATGTGGTGGTGGATGGGGCGTCCAAGGATGGAACGGTGGAGCGACTGCGGGCGTTTGGTGAACAGGTTCAAGGTGATCAGGCTCCGGGCGAGCGGGTTCAAGGAGGTTCGTTGGTCTATCGTTGGGTATCGGAACCCGATAGGGGTCTCTACGACGCTATGAACAAGGGTTTGGCGATGGCGACCGGGGATTATGTCTTGTTTTTGAATGCGGGGGACACCCTGGCCCATCCCCGTGTTTTGGCGGATCTGTGGGACCAAGCCCCGGGCGCTGGGGCCTATTACGGCCATGCGATGGTGGTGGAATCGGTGGGAGGCCGCGAATTGGGTCTTCGTAAACCGCTGCCTCCATCAAGCTTGAACAGCCGCTCCCTTCGTTTTGGGATGGCGGTTTGCCATCAGGCCTTTATCGTCGGAAGGGCCTGGGCCAAGCCCTACGATTTGCAATACAAAATTTGCGCCGATATTGATTGGATGATTCGATGCCTGCGTGCCTTGGAGCTGGGCCAGGTCAAAACGCATTTTGCCGATCGAGTTTTGGTCCAGTTTTTGGACGGAGGACTCTCTAGCCAACGCCGCAAAGCCGCTTGGAAAGAGCGATACCTTGTTTTGGGTCGTCATTACGGTTCCCTCAACAACTTGATGAACCATCTCTGGATTGTCATGCGCTATGTTTTGAGGCGTTTTGTGCCGAACTTTGCCTGAATCCCCCCTTTATGCCCTTAGACCCGTCGATCCGCTCCGTCCTGATAATCGGTAGCGGACCCATTGTCATCGGACAGGCCTGTGAATTTGATTATTCTGGATCCCAGGCCGCCCGCTCCCTTCGCGAAGAAGGCATCGAAGTTATCCTGATCAATTCCAACCCGGCCACCATCATGACCGATCCGGTGACGGCGGATCATGTTTACCTCATGCCGTTGACGGTGGATTCTCTGGAACACATTCTGAACAAGCATTCCATCGACGCAGTTCTCCCCACCATGGGAGGACAGACGGCCCTCAATCTCTGCAAAGAAGCCGATGAGCTGGGCCTGTGGTCTCAGCATAATATTCGATTGATTGGGGTGGATATCGATGCCATCGAGCGCACCGAAAACCGCGAAGAATTTCGTAAACTAATGTTAGAAATCGGGGTC
>CAIOCC010000223.1 GCA_903856555.1 uncultured Bacteroidota bacterium | reverse complement strand
TTGTGACCAAAGACCCGGTGTCCATACCCCGGCGTTTTTTGGGAACCGACCCGGTGAATGTTGAGGTTGCGGGTCTCTTAGCGGCTCATTTGGCCTGGGGTCGTCGAGAAACCATCCTTTCCAAGGCCGGCGATTGGTTGAACCGGATGGAGAACCGGCCGGCTGATTTTCTTCGAAACCCATCGCCTCGCCATGCGGCGGCCATGAAGGGCTTTGTTCACCGGACCCTCTGCGATACCGATGCCCTTTGGATGATGGGGGTTTGGTCCGATTATATCCGTCAATTCGGGAGCCTTCAGGGTATGTTTGAAGGGCCAACGGTGGCCGATGGTTTGGCCCGCTATGCGTCCTTGATGCGGGATGCCTTGCCGGTGGGGGATCGTCTTCGCAAGCACTTTGCATCGCCCCTGCAGGGTTCGGCCTGCAAGCGCATGGTGATGTTCCTGCGTTGGATGATCCGCAAGGACGAAGCCGGCGTTGATCTGGGTTGTTGGTCCTTGTGGACGCCGGATCAACTGTTGTTACCGCTGGATGTGCATGCGGCGCGAACCGCCAGGTCCCTGGGTTTGTTGCCGGAGGGCAACGGGGTTGGTTGGAAAGAAGTGGTTTTGTTGGCCGAGGCGGCTCGACGCATTCATCCTCAAGACCCGGCTTTGTTGGATTTTGCTCTTTTTGGTTTGGGTGAAGAAGCAACAAGAACGGGGCGATCCCCCAAGGAGGTGCTCCAAAGGCTTAGTCCCTCTCGGGAGGGTCCGGAAAAGGCTCGGTTTGGGGAATGACCCAATCCACCTCGCCGCGTAGCCACAGGGTCTGGGCCAGGTTCACCGGGTTCTTGACCCAACGAGAGGCTTTTTTGCGATCGTTTTCGCCGGATTCCTGCATATAGTCGTCCACCATTTGTTCCAAGTCCGGGGGATTTTGGGGGTTGATGACTCCATAAAGTCGGCTTTCGGGGAGTCTGTAAACTTTGCATTGATCGTAGACCTCCAATTCGTCCCCCAGCAGGATGATTTCAGCGATTTTTTCTTCCAAAAGAGCTTTGGCGAGTTTGATGACTTCGGCATCGGAGCCGTTGACAAAGCAGAGGATTGGTTCATCCAAATCCTTTGCCCAAGCGCGTATTTTGTCGAGCTTATCCATGGAAATACAACGGAATGAAAGAGAACCTTTTTGGTTGCTCCAAATTAATGGCTTAAAGTCTTCGTTGAGACCATGTTATATAAATTTAGTGAACCTCCGGCCTTGAATCGTAACCTTCCCTTTTTTGTACAACGCGATGACACCATCGTAGCACCCCTGCATCCAGCGGGGCAGGGGGCGGTCACGCTGCTCCGAGTTTCGGGGCCTTCCTCCTTGGATGTTTTGCGGGCACTGACCAGACCTCACCGGCCTCCCGTGACTTCCTCGGTCCCCCCGGCGCCCGCGGTCTCCCCGGCGCCCCCGGCCCGTCAGGCCCGATTCGTGGCCCTTTGGGACGGGGATCAATTATTGGACCGTGCCCTGGTGACCTGGTTTCCAGGGCCTCATTCGTATACCGGGGAAGATTCAGCGGAGTTTAGCCTGCATGCTTCGCCTTATGTGGTTCAGCGTTTTTTGGCCTTGTGCATCGACTTACCGGGGGTGCGAATGGCGGGCCCCGGTGAGTTTACATGGCGGGCTTTTGCCAATGGCAAAATGGATCTGAGCAGGGCCGAAGCGGTGGCGGACCTGATTGCCGCCGAAAACCCCATGGCTCATCGTTTGGCGATGAACCAATTGGAAGGGGGTTTTGCCCGCAAAATTGCGATGTTACGGGAACGCATGACCGAATTTGCGGCCTTGCTGGAATTGGAATTGGACTTCTCGCAAGAAGATGTGGAATTTGCCGATCGCAGCGCCCTCCGTGCCTTGGTTCAATCCGTCCGAGAACAGGTGATGTCGCTGCGGGATTCCTTCGCCGCGGGGGAGGTGATTCGCAAAGGAATTCCCGCGGTTTTGGCCGGTCGACCCAACGCAGGTAAATCCTCCTTGCTCAATGCGTTGTTGCAAGAGGACCGGGCTTTGGTATCGGATCAACCGGGCACCACCCGGGATACCATCGAAGAGCCTTGTGTTATCGATGGATTGACGTTTCGGTTGATGGACACCGCCGGA
>CAIOCC010000222.1 GCA_903856555.1 uncultured Bacteroidota bacterium | reverse complement strand
GTCCCCGTAACGATGCACGATGGTATCGGTGAGGGTTTCGGTGGGTTTGTTGACCGCTGGTTTTTTGGTGCGGGATGTTTTCTCGCTGGAAATCCGCTGGGCATCCCAGCGACCTGGTTGGACCTTCATCATCCACTGGGTGGGGGCTTTCCATTCTTGGCGTCTGTAAAGGCTATCAACCACCGAAGCCAAGACGGCTTCAATCGCAGGGCTGTTTTCGGAATAGCCGTATTCGCTTTTGAGTTTGGTGATGAGGTTGGCTGTTTTTTGGTTGGCCCTGGTATCACGGGCGATTTTGAGCTCCAGGTCTCCCTTGGATTTTTCGAAGTCTGGTACGGGGCGGTATTCGATGCGTTTGAGGATATGCCAACCGTAGGGCGTTTGGACCGGTTGGGAGTGATCCCCATCGCGGGCCAAGCCAAAGGCGGCTTCTTCAAAATCTGGGATCATGCGGCCCGTTCCAAAGAAGGGGAGGACCCCTCCTTTGTCGGAGGTGCTGGGGTCTTCGCTGTACTGTTTGACCAATTCTTCGAAGGATTCACCGGAACGGAGGCGAGCATAAAGCGTATCAACCTTGGCGCGGGCTTGTTGCCGCAGGGTATCGTTGTCAGTTTCGGGGCTTTTGACCAGGAGGTGGGCGACCCGGATTTCACCGCGAGCCGCACGGCGGTCGATGACTTTGAGGAAGTGGTAACCGTATTGGGTGCGGAATACCGAGGAGAGAGAGCCCTTGGGGGTGTTGTAAGCGGCTTCTTCAAAAGGATAAATCATCCGAAAGGCCGAGAAAAAGCCCAAATCACCTCCGTTTTCGGCGGCCGATGGATCGTCGGATCGGGTCTTGGCCAATTCGGCGAAGTCTTTGCCGTCCACAATTTCTTGACGGAGTGCCAGGGCTTTGTTATAGGCCTTGAGGCTGTCGGATGGAGAGGCGGATTCTTCAACGCGCACCATAATATGGGCCGCACGGATTTCGATTTGGGAGCGATCAAAGGCTTGTTGTAACAAAAATTGATCTGTTTCCTTGTCACGCAAATAGGGCTGCGCCAATTGGTTGCGGTAGCCCGTCAATTCTTCTTTGAATTTGAGGGTGGTATCCATGCCCAACCGGATGGCTTCCCGGACTTTGAGTTTGAATTTGACGTAGAGATCCAGGTACTCCTCCCATTCGGCGCGGGTTGCCGCTGTTTTTTTGAAATTATTCTTGTTGAAGAGGGTTACAAATTCATCGGTTCGAATGGGTTCATCGGGCAAGCCACCTCCGCGAATCTCAAAAAGAACGGGGGCATCGACGGTTTGGGCATCCTGGGCAAGGGCGGTTGACGCGAAGGCGGTCAGGGCCACAAGGGTAATCCAAGCACCCCTCAAGGATGGGATGGTCCGGAAAGAAGACGATTTGATGAGCATGGTCTGAGTTTTGGGAATTTGGGTTGTGAATTTGGATGATTTGTTTCGCAAAGGATGCCAAAAATACGCTAAAGGCCCGTAGCCTCAGCAGTTTTGGGGTATGCTTGGGGCCTTTTACCCTCAACGCCGCCTGGCGGACTTTGTTTTGGGGGCGTCGGCGCAGCCTTGCCCGGGTTGTGGCGGCGAGCCGCCCGAAAGAGGGCATACCTACTGCTTGGGATGCAGTGTCGAATTGAGGGTGATAGACCGGGTCGATGCCCTTGGTCTGGAGCAAGAACTGGCGTGGCGTTTGCCGGTGGTTTCGGTCCATGCGTTGTGGTGGGCGGAGGCGGGTAGCAGGGCGGAGGCCCTGTACAAGGCCCTCAAGTTTGGGGGAAGGCGGACCCTGGGCCCCGCCCTGGGCCGTGCCATGGCACGGCACCGGGAGCGAATGGCGCCGCTGCCCGATGGCCTGGTGCCCGTCCCCACGACCATCCAGCGCACCTGGAGCCGGGGCTACAACCAGGCCCACCTCCTGGCCGAGGGCATGGCCGCCCATGGATCGCTCCCGGTCTACCCGCACCTCCTCCAACGGCTCGAAGGGGGCCGCAATCTGGCCCGCTTGGGCAGGAATCAACGCAATGAACAAGCCAAAAGAGACTTTGTCCAAGCCAGAACCCTGGACGGTGGCCCGTACCGGACCGACCAACAGGACCTGAACGGACTGCACCTCCTTCTGGTGGACGATGTCATGACCAGCGGAGCCACCATCGAACAATGCGGGAACCTGCTCATCCGGCGTGGGGCTCGCCTATCGGTGATGGTCTTGGCCCGACGTCGAAACCGAATTTAATTTCCGCTGGTCGTCGACGTAGCCCCTTCCTGGCCCGTCTTCGGGTCCGCCCAGGGCAAAGTATCCAGGTATTGTTCCATGGCATTCCCTCGGGAGCCTTTGACCAGAACCGCCGAGGCCGGCCAACGAGAAGCCCCCAAAAACCGATGCAGGTCCTCGGCCCGCTCAAAAAAATGAAAAGTCGGAAATTCGGCCCTCAGGTTCCAAAAAGCTTCCCCCACCAAACAACAGACCCCCCAGGGATCCCGCAGCAAATTTTCGAGCAAGAAGCGATGCTCGTATTCGCTATGTTCGCCAAGCTCCAGCATTTCTCCCAACAACAAAGCTTTGTGCGGGTGATCCATTCGCCCAAAATGCCCCAAGGCCGCTTGCATGCTGTCCGGATTGGCGTTGTAGGCATCCAAAACCACCCCGTGGCCCCGGTGTGCCAGCCATTGCGATCGGTTGTTTCGGGGTTCCCAGGTCGTTAAGGCCTCCGAAATTTTGTCGTAGGGAACCGACAGGTAGCGACCGATGGCCGCCGCCGCCAGAACATGTGCAAAATTGTAGTCCCCGTAAATTTTACTTTCCAACAAGGGGGCATCGATCAACGATTTGGCATTGAAATCCCATCGAAATTGAAGGGTGGGAAACGTGCTGACCAATCGTCCTACGCAATCGGATTCGGGATGAACCCCGTAGGTAATGGGAGGACGTAAGTCTTTTATCCCCTTCATTATTAGATCATTGTCCCTGTTTGCAAAGGCCTGTCCACCCCGCTCGTTTAGCCAGCGGTACAAAGCGGTTTCTTCGTGGAGGATGGCCTCCAAGCTCCCCAATCCCTCCAGGTGTTCTTTGCCAATGCTGGTAACAACACCCAAATCCGGTTCCGCCAAATGGCAAAGCATCTCGACCTCCCCTGGGTGATTCGTTCCGATTTCAATCACGGCCAAACGCGTGCCCTCCCGGATACCCAACAAGCTGAGGGCAACCCCCAAATGATTGTTGTAATTGCCGGGCGTGGCATGGCAAACATAATGTTTGGATAACACTGCATAAATAAGTTCTTTGCAGGTGGTTTTACCGTTGGAACCGGCAACCCCTATCACTTGGAGTCCAGGAACGGAGCGGCGATGGTGCCTGGCCAGGCATTGAAGGGCCGCCAAGCTGTCCTGGACCAAGAGAACCCGATCTCGAAGGGACGTATCCACCGACTCAGGCACTTCTTCGGCCAAAACAACGGCCGCCCCGCCTTCCAGGGCCTTGCCCACAAAACCGTGTCCATCAAATCGTTCGCCTCGCAGGGCCACAAAACAATCCCCGGCCTGCAATTTCCGGCTATCGGTGCAAATCTTCAGCCCGTTTTGGACCAAGCGTTGGTAAACGACTTCGAGCCTGCCGTTGTCCAGGCCAGCCTCTTGCAGAGAGGGCATTTCAATCATTCCGTGAATTTGAGGCCTAAATTCGCCACAAGGTCTCCGTTATGAATCGTTCTTCCTTTGATTTTTGCAAGTGCACGGCCCTCAAGGTCCTCGTCGCTGGGTTTGCGCTGTTTGCCACCTCCGCCGGTCTTGGGCGGGCCCAAGGCGTTCCGCCCATCCAATTCAGGCCCGAACCTTTGGGGCCTGCCGTTCGAGTCGCCGGTCGTCTTTTGGCCTATCCTTGGGTCGGTGGGATGGCATGCCCTCAGTTCCATTCGCTTGATTTGGACGGAGATGGGATCGAAGAGCGACTCGTTTTTGATCGGGTGGACCAAAGTCTGATGGTCTATCAAAGGTCCGGGGCAGGCCCATCCTATACCTGGTTGCCGGCGCCTCGCTTTTTGCCTTGGTTCCCTCGATTGGAATCGTGGGTTGAATGCGGGGATTTTGACGGGGACGGCCACAAGGACTTGTTTACCTCCAACAACGGGGGCGTGACCGTTTACCGCAACAACGGAACGGGCCAGTCCCCCCGTTTTAGCCTGCGGGTGGCCTCCTTGCAGGCGATGATGCAGTTTGGATTCCGCTCGGGCATTTATGTGAACAGTATAGACCGCCCCGGTTTGGCCGACCTGGACGGGGACGGGGATTTGGACTTTTTGGCCTTTGATTTTTTTGAAATCGGCAAAGTCAATTTCTTTCGCAATGATTCGAGGGAGCGTTTTGGTCATTCGGATTCCCTGGATTTTGTCCAAGAATCCCTTTGCTGGGGTCGCTTTGTTGAAAATCAGTTCAATACGCAGGTGATTTTGGGCCTGGATAGCTTCTGCCAATTGCCAGCCCCACTCCCCCTGCCCTTGACGCGCCCTGGTTCCCTGACCGGGCATCCTGATTCCCTGACCGGCCGCCCCATGCACCTGGGTTCCACCATCAACCTGGTCAACCCCAACCGGGACAGCCTGCCCGATTTGTTGCTGGGCGATGTGGAGGGGACTTTCCTGACCTATATGCAGAACGGGGGGACTCGAAGGGTAGCCCGCATGGTTTCGCAGACCACCCAACCGTCGTTTTGGGATACCACCGTGAGCATGGCCAAATTTCCTGCGGCGTATCGTTTACCTGCATCGGGTTTGGTGGGTGATCCGGTACAGGATCTGGTGGTGGCCCCCAACGAGTTCTTCGGTTCCAATCTCCAAAAACATGTTTGGCATTACAAGAATCTGGGCGGTTCGGCACCGGGTTCGGTGGATTCCTTCCGCTTGAGTAGCCGCTCGTTCATGCTCGAAGACATGGTGCATCATCATCTCAAGGCAGCGCCGGTCCTGGCCGATCTCAACGGAGATAACCTGGTGGACTTGCTGGTGGCTTACCAAAATTCAGCCCTCAAGCCTTGCTTGGCCTTGTACCTTAACAACGGAACCAGTTCGCAGCCCTTGTTTGAATTAGTGGATTCCTTGTTTCTTCGATTGGACACCTTGCCCATCTGGAATCCACGACCAGCGGCCGGCGATTTGGACGGGGATGGACGCAAAGACCTTTTGATTGGGCATGGCGACAGCACGTTGATTTGTTACCGAAACCTCCCATCGACACCGGGATCTACGCCCGTTTTTCAGCTACTTAGTCTTGATTATCAAGGCCTTCGATCGGGTACAGAGTTAGCTCCAGAATTGGGAGATTTGAGCGGCGATGGTCGTGATGAGCTTTTGGTGGGGATGCGAAACGGGCAGGTGGCTTGCTTTGTGAACCAGGGAACAACGACCATTCCTGTTTGGACTAAATTCAGCGACAGCCTGGGGGGTATCCGTGTTGCGGAATCGGTTTCGGGATTCGCAGCACCGCGGGTTGCCGATTTGAACCGCGATGGTCAGCCCGATCTTTTGGTGGGTTCCGAATCGGGCAAGGTCTATGGTTTTCCTTCGTTGTGGCTGCACCTTACGGCCCCTCTTACTCAAAATAATTTGTTTTGTTATAACAGCAACGGTGGTGTATCGGATTCCCTACCTCACGGCAATTTTATTGTGCCCGCCTCGGCGGATTTGGACGGAGATCAGTACCTGGATTTGTTGCTGGGCTTCTTCAAGGGCGGTTTGGTGCATTGGCGCAATCGCTCCTTGGCCGCTTCGGTGGCGGAATTAAAGCCCCAAGGGAGTGGCTCCGATTTGCGGATACGCCCCCATCCGGTGCGCAGGGGGCAGTCGTTTGAAGTGGCCATCGATGAAGGCGTGGATCATCGTTTCATCGTCTACGATGCCTGGGGCCGGAGGGTTTGGCAGGCAGATCATCAGGGCGATCAAGGCTGGTTGCGCCTGGATCCGAAGGGAGCCTCCTCGGAACAGGGATTGGAGTCGGGATCTTATGTGCTCATAGCCCACAAAAAAAACGGGCCACCCAAGGCGGCCCGTTTGTTGATCGTGGACTAACTAGCGATGATTAGCGCTGACCGTTGGGGCGTCCCAAGCCAATCATGGCGCAACGGAATCCAACATCGTCCTTGGCGCGGCTTTCGCTCATAAAGCGACGGGCACCTGGTGTCACCCAAAAAGCCATATCGCGATAACTACCACCCTTGTAAACACGGTTGCGGTTGTTAACCTGACCGTTGGGGTTGGTGGTGACTGTCACAGAGTCCAAATAGGAGGCCAAGAGGTTTTCGGAATAACGGCGTTCGTCCGCAACGTAGGCCACTCGACCGGCGCTATCCTTGGCCAAGTTGCCTTCGGCATCGTAGGCTGGACGGGTATAACCACCACCCAAGAAAGGCGATACCTCCTCGGATTCCAGGTTGGAAGTGGGGCGGTAAAGGTCCATCACCCATTCGTTCACATTACCGGCCATGTGATAAAGACCAAAATCGTTGGGGCGGAAATACTTACCGGGGGCGGTTGGTCCACCACGGGTCACATCGTAGGATCCCACTTCGGCGGGTGAGGAGGCGTTGTGTTTGAAATTCCCGTAGAAATTACCCTGACGCTTGCCGGGGCCGTTGCGGATACCGCGCTCGTTCCATGGGTAAATACGGCGCTCGGTGACCATGCCTGCTTCGGAGCGGCCAATCAAACCTTGGGCTGCGTATTCCCATTCAGCCTCCGATGGCAAACGGTAAGAGGCCGTGAAGAACCCGTCTTCGATGACCGGATAAACCAAGTCACCGTTGATGCTGGTTTTGGATTTGCCTTTGCGTAGTTCGGGGCGGTAAAAACCGGCGAGGTATCCTTTGGTAGAGAAATGCTGTTCACCGGTTTGGGCCGTGTGACGGATGTATCCAGCATCGATCAGGCGTTGTTCGTTGACCCGATCGGTTCTCCATTCGCAGTATTGGTTGGCCTGTACCCAGCTAACACCTACAACAGGATAGTATTTGAAAGCGGGGTGGCGGAGGTAATCGTTCACATGGGGTTCGTTGAACGAAAGGCCGTTGCGCCAAACATTGGTGTCTGGAAGGCAAGAACGGTACGTGGCGGGATTGGATTGAGCAAAGACTTTGCCCATCCAGTGGATGTATTCGCAATAAGAAACATTCGGCACCTCGATTTCGTCCATGTAAAAGCTGGAAACAGCCGCGTATTTGGGCGTATTGTCCGGATCCAAGGCGATGGCCTCTTGGGTTGCACCCATGACAAAGGATCCACCGGGTACAAAGACCATCCCGGGAGGGGGCGTTCCATTGTGGTCGATGCTTTTGAAAGCCAAGCCATCCGCGTTACCGTATTTCCAGGTGGTGGTGGAGGAGCGCTGGTCCATCAGCCCGCAACTGTTAAGCAGAAGGGCCAGGGCAGAAATTCCGCTGAGATTTAGGAGGGTTCGTAGATTCATCGTAGAGAGTGGTAGAAAGGCAGAAACTTGTAGCAGTGAGGAATAGTTTAAAATTTCGGGCAGTTGACTTTGGAGTAGCGACGGCGTTCCATGGGCTCGTATTTCTCAAAAATAAAGCTAAGTGAAACTTCGTGGGAGCCTCCGGGCCTGGCATTGCTCAAGGGGGAGGTGGTGATATCGTAGCCATAGCCCAGGCGCATTTTGCCACGCTGAAAACCAGCGGTTAGGATGACGGCGTCGTTGAGACGGTACCAAACACCGCCGGATACCGCTCCTTTGCTGAGATAGGTTCCGATATTGATTTGCTGAGCGGTTGCCTGCTTAATAAAGATGATATTGGGCGAAATCGTCCAGTTATCGCCTTCGGAATAGGCCTGGGTTAGGGGAATATTGGCGCCGGCATGGGCTGAAATGCGCATCGGCCATGCGACGGCAGCATCGGTGAAGAAGGCTTGGTTGGGCTCGGTGAGGTGGTGTACGGCCCCACCGATGTAGAATTTTTCGGAAAACAACATCACGCCTGTCGAGAAATCATGGATGGTGACGGTTTTGGTGCCAAAGGGAATTTCGGAACCCGTTGGCCGGGGGCCGATACCGGTCACCCGGTCGATTTGCTCGGGGAAGATCAGTTTATTGAAATTCAAAGAGCGGTTGGCGTAGGCGTATTGAAAGCCAGCTCTCAGGGAGAGGGAGCGGCTGATGTTTAGATTGTAGGCGTACTGCAGGGCCACCTGGGTGTGCTGGAAGGCTTCGCTTCCGATCTGATCGGTGAGGACATGCAGGCCGATTCCCCCGGACAATGCATCAAAATGTTGGTCAAATCCGGCGCTGTAGGTCACAAAGGAGGCGTTCAGGGCCGGCCATTGGTTGCGGAAATTGAAGGTGAGGCGGGGATCAAAGGCGTTCCCGGCCAAGGCTGGGTTCAGGTAGAGGGGGTTGGCATAGAACTGAGAAAATACCACATCCTGAGCGGATGCGGTTGCACCAAACAAACCAAAGACACCACAGAGCAGGGCTCGGCCCAGGCCTTTGGCGACCCGACGGGCCGGGACAAGAGAAGATAGACGGTTCAACATTTTGGGGGATGGGGTGTAAATTTTAAACGGATTCGCGTTAAAACCAAGAAAACAAAGGGGAAACCTTCGGATTAAATGCATAAAACCCATAAACGCTCGTTTAGGGCTTGTTGTATCTTGGAGCCTACCGCTATGATTCGAAATTTGAGAAGCGCATGCTTGCTGTTGAGTTGGCTTTGGGTGCTGGGGGGGGGGTTGCGGCCCTGCGGGCCGGCGCATGCGGCTTCGGCGCATGCGGCTTCGGTGCAGGCCGACGATTCGACCACCGTTCTGGCCCTGGGAGGGTGGTTTCGTCTCCGCTTTGAGGCCGAGGGGGTCTACCGACTGACCCCGGAATGGCTCCAAAGCGTCGGCATCTCCCCATCCCTGGTCCGGACCGACCGCCTCGCCCTCTACGGCGGTGGTCGCGGCAGCCTGCCCGAAGCCAACGCCACCCCCCGCCCCTCCCTTCCTATGCCCATTCCCATCCAATTCCATGGGGATCTTGACGGGGTATTTGAGGCCGGCGAGTTCTTTTTGTACTACGTTCCCGGTTCCGAGAACCTGACCTTTGACCGCCCCAGCAATCGCTTGGTTCGCAGCCTGAACCCCTACAGCGACGCAACCTACCTCTATTTGCACCCCAACGCACCGGGCACGGTGCTGGTGGAACGGATGGATACCACCACGATCCCGCCTCTCAGCAACCCCACCTGGCCCACGACGAACCGGGCCGATGGATTGTGGTCCTACGAGCGAGACTTGGTCAACCCCATCAAGAGCGGAAGGGAATGGCTGGGCGAAGATTTTGACGGGGTTTTGAACCGGACTTTTTCCTGGAATTTGCCTCATTACCAAAGCGGGGATTCGGTCACCGTGACCGTCCGTGCCGCAGTTCGTAGCCAAGGCGCGATTTCTCCGCTCAACCTCCGCCTCAACGGTCAGGCCAACCGGGCCCTGATGGCACCGGCGGTGGGGACGTATTACCTGGATCCCTATTATTTCACCCGGGATGAAACCTGGTCCACCGACCCCGGTTCGGCTCGTTTGGATCTCAACCTCGTTTTTAACAAGCAAAACTCCAGCGCCGTGGCCTGGCTGGACCGCTGGCTGGTTCGGTATCGTTCGGCCTTGGATCCGGGCAACGGCCCCACGCAACGATTTTTTTACAACGCCTCCACCCTCGGAGATACCGCCCTCTACCATTGGGCCCCCAGCCCTGGCCTGGATTTTCAGGTTTGGGATGTGACCCTGCCATGGGGGGTGCAAGTCAGTTCCTCGGATACCTTCCGACTTTCCGAAGGTCTGCGTCAAGGCATCTTGGTGGCCGGCGATACCCTCCGGCACTTGGTCATGTTGCGGGGGGTGGATTTCCCCAACCCGGCTGAAGCGATTTCTATTGCTGCCCAAAACCTACACGGCCGGACGCCGGCGGAAATGGTGATTTTGGCGCCGACTGTTTTTCACGGTGCCGCCGTTCAACTTTCGGAATTGCATGCCCAAAACGATGGGCTCACCACTCTCATCGTGGACCCCGAGTCCATCTACCGGGAATTTTCGGCCTCCCGATTGGATCCGGTGGCCTTGAGGGACTATCTGCGCCATTTACGTCAACGCTCTTTGGCCATGGGCTCCCAAACGCCATCCCCTCGCTACCTGCTTTTGATGGGTTCGACCTCCTACGATACCAAGAACCGAGCATCCAACCAGGTCAACCATGTGCCCACCTACCAAAGCCCCAATTCTTTTGACCCTTTGAACTCCTATTGCTCCGATGCTTTCTACGGATTGATGGATCCAAGCGAAGGGGCTTTTGTGGAAGGCGGTGGGGACCGCATGGATTTGGGCATTGGCCGCCTGCCGGTACGCAATGTCGAGCAGGCCGATGCCGTGGTCAACAAAATCCGCGAGTATATGGACCCCAACAACCGCGGGGATTGGCGCAATGAATTGGTGTTCTTGGCCGATGACGAAGATTACAATGTCCACCTCAACGATTGCAATGAATTGGTTCGGCAAACCGAAATAAAATACCCGCAGGGTATTGTGCGCAAGCTTTTTATGGACGCGTTCCAACAAGAAAGCCGGCCGGGGGGCGCTCGCTACCCGGAGGTGAACGACCGTGTTAATCGAGCCATGGAAGAGGGCTGCTTGGTCTTTGCTTACATGGGGCACGGTGGGGTCAACGGTTTGGCCGAAGAGCGTGTGATGACCCTGCCCGAAATCGATGCCTGGGATCACCCCGGTCGATATCCTTTGATGGTAACCGCCACCTGTGAGTTTGCTCGTTTTGATAATCCCGCCGTCCTTAGTGCCGGGGAACGGGCCTTGCTCAATCCCCGGGGCGGCGCCATTGGCTTGTTAACCACCAGCCGGGTCACGTTTACCAATTTTAACCTGAACCTATCATCCCGACTTTTTCGCGATCATTTGTTTCGCAAAGATTCCACAGGTCGGACGCTTCGCTTGGGTGATTTGTACCGCGAAGCGGCCAATCCAGAATTGGGCGTGGTGAACACCCGCAATTTTGCGTTGTTGGGGGATCCGGCCCTTCGCTTGGCTTTTCCAGCCGCCCAGATTGCGATCGATCCCCCGTCCGATACCCTGCAGGCTTTGGAGGTGGTGGATTTGTCGGGTGCGGTTTTGGACGCCACCGGTACCGTTGACAGCACCTTTGATGGGCTCCTGAACCTCAGTGTTTTTGACAAGGCCGCCACTTTGCGGACCAAACAAAACGACCCGGTCTCGTTGGCCTTTGAGTACCAAGAATTCAAAGATTTGATATTCAAGGGGCAGGCAACTGTGAACGCCGGTCGATGGGAAACCCGATT
>CAIOCC010000221.1 GCA_903856555.1 uncultured Bacteroidota bacterium | reverse complement strand
TGTAACCCTGCCATGGCATGAAGGCCACCTTGAGGTTACGACCCAAGGCCAATTCCCCGGCCTGAGTGGCATAACCTTCAACCAACACATCACCAGGCTGAACGTGGTCCCCGACACGCACCAAAGGCTTGTGGTTAACACAGGTGTATTGGTTGGTTTTGCGGAATTTAATCAGATTGTAGGTACGGACATCGGACTGAAAAGAAACCAGTCGATCCTCGGAAGAACGCTCGTAACGTACCACGATGCTGTTGGCATCGACGTATTCGACCACACCATTGCCTTCGGCGTTGATCATGGCGCGAGAATCCCGCGCGACTTTGCCTTCCAACCCGGTGCCCACGATGGGTGCCTCGGGACGAAGCAAGGGAACCGCCTGACGTTGCATGTTCGATCCCATCAAAGCGCGGTTCGCATCATCGTGCTCCAAGAAAGGAATCAACGATGCAGCAATCCCCACAATCTGATTGGGTGCTACGTCCATGTATTCAATGGCCTTGGGGTCCACCGTTGGGAAATCCCCCATGAGGCGGGCCTTGACCTGATTGGTTTTGAAATGACCATGAACATCAACATCCGAACTGGCCTGGGCAATGGTCCGGTTGTCTTCGTCCTCGGCGCTCAAGAAAATGGCTTTCCAAGCTCCGGCTTCGTTTTTGTTCTCCGAGGGACTCAGGGTTACTTTGCCCCCATCCACCTTCCAATACGGTGTTTCGATAAAGCCCATGTTGTTCACCTTGGCATGGGTGCACAACGACGAAATCAGACCAATGTTAGGACCTTCAGGAGTCTCGATGGTACACAAACGACCGTAGTGGGTGTAGTGAACATCACGTACCTCAAAGCCAGCGCGTTCACGGGACAAACCACCGGGTCCAAGGGCGGACATTCTCCGCTTGTGGGTGATTTCGGCCAAGGGATTGGTCTGGTCCATGAACTGGCTCAGCTGATTGGTTCCAAAGAAGGAATTAATCACCGAACTCAGGGTCCTCGCATTAATCAAATCGGTCGGGGCAAATACTTCGTTGTCCCGGATATTCATACGCTCGCGGATTGTCCGGGCCATACGGGCCAGACCCACGCCAAACTGGGCAAACAATTGCTCCCCAACCGTGCGAACGCGGCGATTGCTCAAGTGGTCAATATCATCCACATCGGCCTTGGAATTGGACAATTGGATCAAATACTTCACGATAGCCACAATATCATCCCGTGTCAAAACGCGGACCTCCGTGGAGGTCTCCATGCCCAATTTCCGGTTGATGCGGTAGCGACCCACTTCACCCAAATCATAGCGCTTATCCGAGAAAAATAACTTCTCGATGATCTGACGAGCGGATTCATCATCCGGCGGATCAGCGTTCCGAAGTTGCTTGTAAATGTGGTTAAGGGCTTCCGTTTCGGAATTGGAAATATCCTTGTTCAGTGTGTTAAAAATGATGGAGTAGTCTCCAATCAACACATCTTCTTTGTGAAGAATAATGTTCTTCACACCGGCTTCCACAATGAGATCAATCATGGAATCTTCCAAGACGACATCCCGTTCGATCAGAATCTCGTTTCGGCTGATATTCTGTACTTCACCTGTGGACTCATCCACAAAATCTTCGACCCAGCTCTTGAGAACGCGGGCGGCGAATCGACGTCCCACGACCTTTTTGAGGGCGGCCTTGCTCACCTTCACTTCGTCGGCAAGGTCAAAAATATTTAAAATATCCTTGTCCGATGTGTAGCCGATGGCACGAAGCAAGGTGGTTACCGGAAACTTCTTTTTGCGGTCGATGTAAGCATACATGACGTTGTTGACGTCCGTTGCAAATTCGATCCAAGACCCCTTGAAAGGAATGATACGAGCCGAATAGAGTTTCGACCCGTTGCTGTGAAGGGTTTGTCCAAAGAAGACACCGGGTGAACGGTGCAACTGCGAAACAATCACCCGCTCGGCTCCATTGATCACAAAGGTGCCCTTGGGGGTCATGTAAGGAATCAAACCCAGATAAACCTCTTGTTCGATGGTTTCAAAGTCTTCGTGTTCCTTGTCGTTGCAAGAAAGACGAAGCTTGGCTTTGAGAGGAACATTGTAGGTCAAACCACGCTCAATGCACTCCTCAATGCTGTAACGAGGTGGGTCCACGAAATAATCGAGGAATTCCAGTACAAAGTTGTTGCGGGTATCCGATATCGGAAAGTTCTCAGCAAAAACCCGGTACAATCCGTCGTACTGACGATGCTCCGGAAGGGTCTCCAGCTGAAAAAAGTCTTTGAAGGATTTGAGCTGAATGTCCAAGAAATCCGGATAATCCAGAGGATTCAGGACAGACGAAAAGGTGATGCGTCCTTCGGGGGTGGTTTTGGTGGCCAAGGGGAGGGGATTTATGAGGTATACCGAATCAAAACACAAACGGCTGTGGAAGCGAAAACCTTGTTTTCGCCCCCACAGCCCACAATGCCGGGAGGAATTACTTCACCTCAACCTGAGCACCGGCCTCTTCCAATTTGGATTTGAGGGCATCGGCTTCGTCCTTCGGACACTTTTCTTTCACGGTCTTGGGAGCACTGTCAACCAATTCTTTGGCTTCTTTGAGGCCCAGACCTGTGAGGTCTTTCACCAACTTAACGACGGCGAGTTTGTTAGCGCCGGCCTCTTTGAGGATAACGTCAAATTCGGTCTGAACAGCAGCAGCAGCAGGGGCATCGCCACCAGCAGCAGGACCTGCGAAGGCAACAGCCGCAGCAGCGGGTTCAATACCGTACTCGTCCTTGAGGATAGCGGCTAGTTCGTTCACCTCTTTGACCGTGAGATTAACCAATTGTTCTGCGAAAGCTTTGAGATCTGCCATGATTGTAATTTTTTGGGGTTTGTTATTGAAATTGATTTTTTATAGATAGGAAACGGAAGCTCGATGGAAAAATTAAGCAGCCCTGGATTGAAGGGTTTTGACAATACCACCCAACTTGGAACCGCCTGATTGCAAAGCCGAAACAACATTGCGTGCGGGTGACTGAAGGATACCAACCAATTCGCCGATCAATTCGAACTTGGACTTGATGTTTGTCAAAGCATCTAACTGATTATCACCAATATAAATGGCTGAATCAATGTAAGCGGCCTTGAGAACAGGCTTGTCGGACTCTTTGCGGAATTCCTTGAGCAAGCGGGCCGGGATATTGCCCTGTTCTGCGATGAGAATGGAAGTCGCACCTTTGAGGGTAGGGAACATTTCCTGATAACCATCGCCTACTTGTTCCATGGCTTTGCGGAGCAAGGTGTTTTTGACGACACGGAACTCAACACCGCGCTGAAAACAAAGTCGGCGGAACTTATTGGTCGTCTCAACATTTAGTGAAGAGGCATCCGCCAAGTAAAAGAAAGGGCTGGCGGCAATTTTGGTAGCGAGGCCATCAATGGCTTCACGCTTTTCAACTCTGGTCATCGCAGGGTATGGTTTAAATAAATCGTTACGGGAATTAGATGCCTGGGATGGATTTGGGTTCAATACAAATCCCCGGGCTCATGGTCGATGATAAGTAAATGCTTTTGATGTAGGTTCCTTTGGCGGCTGATGGCTTGAGTCGGACAATGGTCTGCAACAGTTCGACGGCGTTCTCTTCCAATTGCTTGGGAGAAAAGGAAACCCGACCAATCCCAGCGTGTACGATCCCAAATTTGTCAACTTTGAAGTCGATTTTACCACCCTTGACTTCCGTGACCGCTTTGGCCACATCGTCGGTCACCGTTCCGGTTTTGGGATTGGGCATCAGGCCACGGGGACCCAAAACACGACCGAGGCGACCCACTTTGGCCATGATACCTGGCTGCGTGATGATGACATCTACGTCCGTCCAACCACCTTCAATTTTGGTGATATACTCGTCCAAGCCAACGAAATCGGCACCTGCTGCTTTGGCTTCGGCTTCCTTGTCAGGATTGCAGAGTACCAAAACACGGGCCACTTTACCGGTACCGTGGGGCAGGGTTACAATACCGCGGACCATTTGATTGGCTTTGCGCGGATCAACACCCAGACGGATGTTAACATCCACCGATGCGTCGAACTTGGTAAAAGTCACCTTCTTGACCAGTTCGCTGGCTTCGTTGAGGCGATAGGCTTTGGAAACCTCGATCTGGCCCTGGGCCTTCTTTTGGTTTTTGGTTAGTGCAGGCACGTTGATAACAATTAATAAGTTAAACTTCCCAAGGGGCGGTTCCGGTGATGGTCAAACCGAGGCTACGGGCCGTACCGGCGACCATTTTCATGGCAGATTCAATTTTGAAGGCGTTCATGTCCTGAATCTTATCCTCCGCGATGGTTTTGACCTGCTCCCAGGTTACCTGACCAACTTTTTTGCGGTTGGGTTCGGCTGAACCTTTGGCAACCTTCGAAGCGTCGATTAATTGAACAGCCACTGGAGGGGCTTTAACGATAAAATCAAAGGACTTATCGGCATAAACGCTGATGACAACCGGCAAAACCTTGCCGGCCTTCTCCTGGGTTCTGGCATTGAATTGCTTGCAGAATTCCATGATGTTAACACCTTTGGAACCCAATGCAGGTCCAACGGGAGGAGCCGGATTGGCTGCTCCGCCTTTGATCTGCAACTTGATGAATGCTGTAATTTCCTTAGCCATAATGATTGCTTGTCGTAGTTGTTATCGATTGGGTGGTGGCAGATCGGATTAAGATATTTTTTCGACCTGCGTAAAATTGAGCTCAATGGGGGTCCTTCTTCCAAAGATTTTGACCATCACTTTGAGCTTTTTCTTCTCTTCGTTAATTTCTTCGATGACCCCGATGAATTCGTTAAATGGACCGTCCATCACTTTGACCGATTCGCCCATCCGGTAAGGATTCACCATGGTTTCGCCCTGTTCGGCCACCTGATCGGCCTTGCCAAGCATGCGGTTGATTTCGGATTCCCTCATGGGGGTTGGTTTCTCGCCACCCAAAAAGCCAATGACATTGGGGGTCTGCGTAATAACCGATGGGAGATCCGGATTCACAGTCAAGTTGGCTTCGAGAAGGATGTAGCCAGGGAGAATATTTCGTTCTTTGATGACTTTCTTGCCGTTCTTGAGCTGCAAGACTTTCTCGAGAGGAATAAGGATCTGGGAAACCAGGTCCGACATGCCGTTGTAGGCAATCTCGGATTCCAGGCATTCCTTGGCCTTGCGTTCCTTGCCGCTAATGGCTCGAACTACGTACCACTTTAAGTCCATATCCTATTCGATGTCTAACCGTTGACGAATCAAGCGGCGGTTTATTGAAACAAATGATAAAATGCGCTGAGCAAGGAAGAAAAGCCCACATCCATTAGGTAAATCAGCAGCGAAAAGAGCAAGGAGGCGATTAACACCACCATGAGCGAATCCTGCAACTGTTCCCAGGTGGGCCAACTGACCTTGCGGAGCAGCTCCTCCCGGGATTCCTTAACGTATGCGATGAGTTTGTTCATGATTTGGGGGATTTGGGCAATCAAGCAGGCGACATTCGTTCAGCACGGGTGGAGAGACTCGAACTCCCAGCCTATGGTTTTGGAGACCATCGCTCTGCCAATTGAGCTACACCCGTATAGACAACGAAATCTCCCCGAGGGAACGGGGAGATTTCGCCGCTAACGGCCCTGTTATTAGGCGATGATTTCGGTAACCTGACCAGCACCAACGGTGCGGCCACCTTCGCGGATCGCGAAACGAAGACCTTTCTCCATGGCAATCGGAGAGATCAGTTTCACAACAACCGAGATATTGTCCCCGGGCATGACCATTTCGGTACCAGCTGGCAAAGCAATCTCGCCGGTAACGTCGGTCGTACGGAAATAGAACTGAGGGCGGTACTTGTTAAAGAAAGGAGTGTGACGACCACCTTCTTCTTTCGACAAGACGTAAACCTCGGCCTTGAACTCGTGGTGAGGCTGAACGGAGCCTGGCTTGCAAATAACCATACCGCGACGGATATCGGTTTTTTCGATACCGCGGAGGAGAAGACCCGTGTTGTCACCGGCTTCACCGCGATCCAGGATTTTGCGGAACATCTCCACACCTGTAACGGTGGATTTGAGGTTCTCAGCACCCATACCAATGATATCAACTGGATCACCGGAATTGATGACACCGCGCTCGATACGACCGGTTGCAACGGTACCACGACCTGTGATCGAGAATACGTCTTCGACTGGCATCAAGAAAGGAAGATCCGTCATACGAGGAGGGGTCTGGATATAAGAATCCACTTTGTCCATCAACTCGATAACGGTCTGAACCCACTTCGGCTCACCGTTGAGGGCACCGAGGGCAGAACCACGAACCACAGGGATATCATCGCCTGGGAATTCGTAGAAGCTCAAAAGCTCACGGATTTCCATCTCAACAAGCTCAAGAAGCTCTGGATCATCGACCATGTCGACTTTGTTCATGAAAACAACCAGGGCAGGTACACCAACCTGACGGGCTAGCAGGATGTGCTCGCGGGTCTGGGGCATTGGACCGTCTGTGGCCGCTACGACGATAATGGCACCGTCCATCTGGGCAGCACCCGTTACCATGTTCTTCACATAGTCAGCGTGGCCTGGACAGTCAACGTGCGCATAGTGACGGTTGGCCGTCGAATACTCAACGTGGGCGGTGTTAATGGTAATACCGCGCTCTTTTTCTTCGGGAGCGCTGTCAATGGAGTCAAAAGAACGAGCTTCTGACAAACCGGCTTCGGCCAATACCTTGGTGATAGCGGCGGTGAGGGTGGTTTTCCCGTGGTCAACGTGGCCGATGGTGCCGATGTTAACGTGGGGTTTGGAGCGGTCAAATTTTTCCTTTGCCATGGTTACGGTTTTTACGTTTGTTTTTGGGTGTTTGGGTTGGGTTGGGTTGGGTGAACAGCGGACACAATCGTTGGGACATGCATGGTGGGATGGAGCCGTTGATGAGAATTGAACTCACGACCTCTTCCTTACCAAGGAAGTGCTCTACCCCTGAGCTACAACGGCGGGAAATCTTAGTCGTTTCGCTTGCGGGTTGGCTGGCAACGGATTCCGAGGGAAGCGTGAATCCGTAGCAGAGCACTCCGGGGCCGGCATCAGACAAGCTGAAACCGGTTGTGGAGCGGGAGACGAGGTTCGAACCCGCGACCTACAGCTTGGAAGGCTGTCGCTCTACCAACTGAGCTACTCCCGCATGGTGAAACAAGAAGGACGCCTGCTTTGGTGGGGAGAGGAGGATTCGAACCTCCGAAGGTTTCCCAACCGAGTTACAGTCGGTCCCATTTGGCCACTCTGGTATCTCCCCTTCCGAGCCCCCTGCCGGATTCGAACCAGCGACCTACTGATTACAAATCAGTTGCTCTACCAGCTGAGCTAAGGAGGCGCAGCAAGCTAAAAAGAACGACCTTCGGACAGGTCCAGAGGACCTCAGGAAGAACCCCGGCAAAGGGGGTCTTGTCAAAAGGAATGCAAAGATACGCAAAAACTTTACTGAAAAGCCATAATCCAAAAAAAATAAGGCCCGAAACGGCCTCCAACGCCCCAAGGAGGCTCAGCCTTTGGGGTGGGTTTTGCGGTGGATTTCTTTGAGCTTTTCGACGGACTGATGCGTGTAGATCTGGGTCGCAGCCAGATTGGCGTGACCCAGCAAGGTTTTAACTGCATTTAAATCAGCTCCGTTGTCCAACATATGGGTGGCATAGCTGTGTCGGAGAACGTGAGGGCTTCTTTGAGGGACCGAAGGAACCTTCAGAAGTGCCTTTTTGACCAGGTCCACCACCAATTTGGGGTACAACGGGGCGCCTTTCGGGGTAAAAAACAGAGGGGCTTCCGGTAAAGTCGGCCCGTTCTCGGCAGCCTTCTGGGCATAATGACCCAAAAGCGTTCCAAGTTCCATTGCCATCGGCAAGAGACGTGTTTTGGATCGTTTACCGGTCACCCTCAGGGTCCCCTGCCCTCGGTCCCAGTCCATCCAACGCAATTGAATAACCTCGGCCCTGCGCAGGCCACAGCCGTAGAGGGTTTCCACCACGCAACGATCTCGTAGTTCCCAAAAATCCTCGGGCCAGGGGGCCGATGCCCAATCTTCCATCGCAGCCAAAGGAACCGCCCTGGGCAGATTGACAGGTGT
>CAIOCC010000220.1 GCA_903856555.1 uncultured Bacteroidota bacterium | reverse complement strand
TGGCGATGGCGATCGGCCCGCCCAATGATTTTTCGACCGGAACCTCACCGCGAAAGATCATCCCAAAGCCAGCGATATTGTCCCGAATGGTTTTGACACCCAACGCATAACCAGCGGGCAATGCCTTGGACCAGGTGTATCGCAGGGATTCGGTGGGCAGGGTTTCAGGGGCCGATACAAAGCCAATCGTGCCCTGTTCACTGACGGTCACCGCAAGGAGGAGAGGCGACTCGCTGGCCTTCGTGGACGTGTTCCTAATCAAGGTGAGGGTGCAGGTTTGGCCCGCAGATGTTTTGAGTGCTTTTTGGAGTTCATCAAAAAAACGAACGGGAAGACCATTGACCGCAACGATGGAATCCCCGGCTTGAAGGCCGGCTTTTTCGGCGGGCATCCCAGCAACCACTTCGCCGACCGCAAAGCGGACCCGTGGCATCAGGTACAAGGGCTTGGCCTGATCCAACCATTTGTTGGCGAAATCTTGGGGCATTCGCAGTTGGACTTCGGCGCCCTCCCGAATCAGGGTCATTTCGGGAGGACCGTTGGTGAGCCAACGGGGGTCGTAGACGTCTTCTACATAGCGGATGGGGGTGCCGTTCAGGGCTACCAGGCGATCGCCAGGTCTAAAGCCCAGGCTTTCGGCCCATTCGGTGGGTGCCAAGCCGTTTTTGAGCCCCTGGACAGGGGTTTTTTGTTCTCCCCAAACCCAGAGGATCATCGCGAAAAGCAAAATCCCAAGAATAGCGTTGACGGTCACACCGCCAATCATGACAATTAAGCGTTGCCATGCTGGCTTGGAACGAAATTCATCCGGACGAGGGGGGGCGGCCAATTGTTCCTTGTCCACCGATTCGTCGACCATGCCGGCGATTTTCACATATCCGCCGATGGGTAGCCATCCCAATCCAAATTCGGTATCGCCTCGACGAAAAGAGAAGATTTTTTTGCCCCAGGCGTCGATGAACACATAGAATTTCTCAACCCGGATCCCAAACATGCGGGCTGTGAAGTAGTGCCCCCATTCATGGAGTAAAACCAAAATACATAGACCCAAAATCAATTGGGAAGCCATAATCAATACATCCATGGGAGCGAAGGGTTGGGGTCGTTGGTGGGCGGTTTGGGTCGGCTAAATTAGGGGTTCTTGGGCGTATCCCCCGAATAATAGAAAGCGAATCGTAGGTTTGTTCCATGATGGACCGCGATGCCCTCCTTCAAATGATGGGGAAAATTTGGAATGCCTATGGGTTGCGTTTGGAGCAGTCTTTTCGGGAGGCCGGATTGCCCATGAATGCTGAGCAATATCGTTTTCTGAAGGTGGTTCAAGAACGACCTGGGCAGTACCAGGAAATCTATGCCCGTTTGTTGGGGCGCGATCGTTCCAGCACGACTCGTATGATCCAGAGTTTGCACCGACGGGGCTGGGTTCAACGCAGCCTGGACAAGGAACAATCCGGGTCAGAACCGCGCGATACCCGGGTCAAACGCATCCGCTTAACCGAAGAAGGGGACGCCATCTTGGCGAAGGCGGTTCAACCGGCGATGTCAGCTCTCTTTCCGGCCTGGGAGAATTTCCCCGGAGAGGAGAGGGAAGTCCTGGAGCAATTGCTCAAAAGGATTTACATCAATATTCAATAAAGGAACCCCAAAGGAGGAACCCCAAAGGAGGAACCCTAGAGGAACCCTGGGGCGGCCTTTTCAAGGAAGGAGCAGGATTTTTTTGGAATACACGCCGTAGGCAGCCGTGACCTCCACACGGTAAAAGCCAGCGGCAAGCTGGTATTCCAGTCCTTCGATTCGGGTGCCAGGTTGCTCCAAGACCAGCACTTCTTGGCCCGAGGCATTCCAAAAGCGAACCCGATCGCAGGCGTCGAGGGGATGCAGGCCCAGGTTGAGGACCCCACGGCATGGATTGGGGTACAAAACCACGTTGCCGGGATCAGTCAATGGAGGCGGAGCCGGAGGTAACGGAGCCCGGTAGCGATCGCGGTACCAGACTTCTTGAATCGTGGGTGGAAAAAACAGAATGCTGCGTTCCAGGATCCTTAGCAGGGGACCGCGCTGATTGGTTTCGTTGGTGTACCAAGAGGTCTCGATTTCGGTGCGGGTGGGGAGGCCAACAGGGGCGGACCCTGCTAGGATGATGCTATCCGTGATGGTGAGGCGACTGCGAACGCGCAGGCAGGGGAATTGACCGTAGGGGGTGCGCAAGGTGCCCCAGGCATCAACGACCGAAAATCGTTGACCTTGCCGCCGAATTTCGGCGATGGTGGGGATGTTGATGCTAAAGGCAAAAGTGCTGGTATCTCTGTCCCCGAATTGCAAGGGAAAAGAGAGCATTTCGTCCGGATCGCTGTAGAAAACGGGCAAGGGGAGTCCCAAAAGACCTATACCCTGGGCGGTCTTGGCCCAGCGGTTGTTGTTCAGGTTGTAAAAATCGTACAGGTTGGTCAAAGGCAAATTCAAAGAATCCAGGCCCGGAATTGGTAATTGGGGAGGGAGCCCCAGAAATTCAAAAAGAGAACTGCTGTCAGCGGTTTTTCTGCCATAATTTCCAAACAATAGAAAATAAGGAGATTGGGTGGCATTGACATAGCGGACCACCTCGGACTCGTTGGATACCAGGTTATTTGCTAGATCCCAGGTCCTTGAAGCTCCATTTTGACTCAGAACGAAGGCCAGTGCATTGGGATTGGCCATGCGGGCATACCGTGGGGTATCGCCGGCCAAAGGGGCGCAACTGCGACCCAAAATCGGGGCTGTTTGGCCTAGAATATCCTGGGGTAGGCC
>CAIOCC010000219.1 GCA_903856555.1 uncultured Bacteroidota bacterium | reverse complement strand
AGCCTTTTTTGGTTGCCCTGTGGGAGCGGCACGTTGGCTGGCCTTTGCGTTTGTTGTTATTGGCTCTTCTTTTGATGGGTCTGCAGGCCCTGCCTTCGGTTTATACGGTGGTGGCCAACCTGGGCATGGTCCTGGGCATGGTCATGCTGGGCCTACCCCACGGAGCGGTTGATCATTTGTTACAAAGCGGACGGTTTCAAAGGCTTCCCACTCCCACTATGGTGCTGGTTTATATTGGTCTGGGCTTGTTGATGTTATGGTTTTGGTTCCTGTGGCCTTGGTGGAGTCTGTTGTTTTTTGTAGGGTATTCGGCCTGGCACTTTGGCCAAGCAGATGGACGATCCTGGGGGATGAACCGCTACCTATCGTTGGCATGGGGGCTGTCGGTCCTGGCCTACATCACCGGCACCCATCCCGAAGAAACACGTAACATCGTGCAGGCCATGACCAAGCGGGATCCGACCTGGTCCCTGTCGGTGGGTTTTATGGCAATCTGGGCCATTGTAGGGGTCTACCGTCGTCAAAGCGCATTGGTTTGGACCTCCCTCTGGTTGATGATTGCGTCGCAGCTCCCGTTGATGCATGCCTTTGGCTTGTATTTTATCGGCCAACACAGCCGAACCGGTTGGCGGGATTTGCGACGAGGTCTCCAACTTAGTTCACCCACCCTTTGGAGGGCTGCCCTGCCCTTTCATACCGGCGCTTGGCTCCTGCTGGGAATGTTTTACACCTTCAAGGATTGGCTTCCGCCCTTGGACTTTGGACCCGAAGGCTCGTTCTTTGTCTTCCTCGCTTGCCTGAGCTTCCCACACGTTGTGACGATGCACCGTTTCTACATCGCCCAACACCCGAACCGCCAACCCAGCGAAAGCAGCGAAAACAGCCAACACGGGGAACGCCGCGGCGGCCTCTAATTCCCCATGACCTATAACAACATGTTCGAAATCGTATTGGCAGCGCTGGCCGGATTGGTCTTGTTTCTCTATGCCGTACGATCCCTTTCTGAAAACCTGTACGATGCGTTGGGGGACACCGCCCCTACCTGGATTCGAAGTTGGACTTCCAACCGTTTCAGCAGCGTGTTGATTGGCATCTTGGTAACCATTCTGTTGGATTCGTCCTCGGCGGTCATCATTCTGACCATCGTGATGGTCAACAGCCGCATTCTCAATTTTCGCCAGGCCATGGGGATTGTCATGGGTGCCAACATTGGAACTACCGCCAGCAGCCAAATTATCGCTATGGATGTAGGTCGATACGCCCCTTTGCTGATGTTGGTGGGCTTTGTGATGATGGGCTTCCAAAAACACTCTCGTTGGGGCCTGATAGGTCGAGTGGTGATGTCCATGGGGGTCTTGTTCTTTGGACTGTTCACGATGGAAAACGCGGTTGCGCCCCTCCACCACGAAGCCTTTTTTGAAAATTGGATGCGTCAAACCGAAAATCCCTTGACCGGTGCCTGGGTTGGGGCCCTTGTAACACTGGTCATTCAGTCCTCTTCGGCGACCGTTGCGATGGCCATGGTCTTGACCAGAGAAGGCTTTCTAGGCCTGGGCGGTGGCATCGCGGTCATGCTGGGAGCCGAATTGGGAACCTGCACGACGACCCTGATGGCGACGATTCGAGGCAGTCGTCAAGCCCTCAAGACAGGCCTCTTCCATCTCCTGTTCAACTTGGTGAGCATTGTTTTGGGGTTGCTCTTGTTTGAACCTTTGGTCCAAGCCAGCGAGTGGATGAGTCGGGGGGCCAGCCTGGAGCGGGCCATTGCCAATGCCCACTTTTTGTTCAATGTAGCAGGGGTCGCCCTGTTCATCGGCCTGATTCCCTGGGCCGAACAATTCTTCAACCGCTGGTTACCGGATCGTCCCAACGAGTTTCCAAATGAAACCTAGCAGGAGGGTTAACTGTCTTGTTCAGGGCTATACAGCGGCAATTCGTTGAGTCCGCTGGCTAGGTTTTCGGATTCCGGGAGTACACCGCGTTCCCGCAGACCCTTCTCAATTTTCTTGTGTTGGGTACTCAATGCACTCAAACCAATTTCTTTGGTGGTCCGTTCTTGGGGGGGGTTGAGCCGGACTGATTTTTCGATTTCGGCGACTTCTTTGCGCATTTCCTCGGGCAATCGATTTTCGGTTTCGGCCGCCAAACTCAGGGATTCGTTCGCAAAAAACTGATCCACCTGAAGGCGACGCTTGGTCAAATGTGCAAATCGTCCTAGAATAACAAAAATATTTCTTCGATCCTCGGGGCTGATTTCTTTGACATTCAAGTATTCATCGACCTTCACCAGGCTAAGAATGACCGGTTCCAAGGCCTCCACCGGGATCACATAGACCGTGTAATCGACGAAACGAAAGACGGTCTGTGGCAAAGATTCGAGGGTGTTGGAGGGTACGACAAAGTACAATTGACCAAAGACCCCCTCTTGTTTGGTGTACTTGACGGCGGCTTCGGCCTGGGTTTTGAGGTAGGTCCCAAAATTGGCCAAATCCTCCCCTCCGGGACTCTTGGCATCCAAAACCACGTATTGCTCACAAATCGAAAGCACATTATCCGGTTCGCCTTTGAGGGGAAATTTGTCCACCACGGGAACGCTATGCTTTTCGGCAATCTGTCGAATTTTGTTACGAGCGTTTTCCTGATGGGTTTGCCAGGTTTGACGAAGGCGTTGTTGTTTTCGCTCAAGTTCTTCTTGCCGGGCTTGGTGCTCCTGCAGGCGTTCTTCGGCGATGCGCTCCTTGAGCTGGGACAAGGAAGTGAGGTTGGTTTGGAGCTCGACCCTCCGCTGATTGTCAACTTGGGTCAAGGCGGCAAGTTCCGAACTCAATCGCTGAACATCGCGGCGAGCAGACATCAAGTCGGCATTCAAGTGGTCTTTGTCCCTTTGGAGATCACCGGCCCTGGCCTCGGCCATCCCCGATTGCTGGCGAGCCTGCAGGAGTTCCCCCTGCAGAGCCTGCAAGGCCTGGTTGTTCTGAGCCGTCTAGGCCTGCGTTGCTTCCCATTCAGAGCTGGCTTCCAGCAACATACGCCTTATTCGACCCCATCCAAAGAGCCGTCCCCACCAGCCCAGGTTTTGCAGTTCCTGCAGCAATTGTCGCATT
>CAIOCC010000218.1 GCA_903856555.1 uncultured Bacteroidota bacterium | reverse complement strand
GAACATCCCGGCGCGGTCCTGGAGGAGGATCGATACTTGGATGGAAGCGCTAGGGGTGCCGATGTCTTGTACGCGGCTCGCCTTCGAAAAACGTAACCTTCCTTGGCGGCACTTCGTATTCCTTGGCGGCGCTTAGTCTTCCTTTGCAGCCTCCAAGGCCTTCAACAAATCTTCCCATAAATCCTCGGGATCTTCGATGCCGATGGACAAGCGGACCAAGGACTCGCCAATACCGTGTTGTCGACGCTCCGAAGGGTCCACCCCGCTGTGGGTGGTCGACGCTGGATGACAAGCCAGGCTTTCGTTGCTTCCCAAAGAAACGGCTAATTGGATGATGCTGAGGGCATTCAAGAATTTCCACGCCTTGGTATGGTTCTCCGGACCCTGGAGCCAAATCGATATCATGGCCCCGGATCCGGGATACTCCAAGCGCTGAATGCCTGGATGTTCCCTCAACCTAGGTACGAGGATTTGGGCATTGCGTTGCGTCGCCTCCATGCGCAATTCCACCGTCTCCAGACTTCGCGACAGGAGCCAGGATGTGAAGGGGCTGGCGGTATTGCCTAATTTGTTACGCCAAGATCGAATGCTGCGTATCAACGTTGCATCTCCCACGCAGGCCCCGCAGACCAAGTCGCTGTGACCACTCATGGATTTGGTGGCCGAATAAAGCGACAAATCGGCTCCTTGTTCCAGGGGTTTTTGCCAACAGGGACCCAAATAGGTGTTATCGGCCAGGAGGAGAACCCGCTCACCGGTGGAACTCCATGCGGTTTTGAGGGCGTTGAGATGGTCCCACTCCCAGATTTGGTTGGTGGGATTGGCCGGAGTTTCGACATAAAGGATGGAGGGAATGGTTCCGTCAAGATCCTTGAGGACTTGTTCCGCGGTGCTTGATGGCTGTAGGCCGTAGGTTCGTATGCCCCAAGGCTCCAAGAAGTCGCGAATGAATTGGCGGGTTCCACCGTACAAGGGGGTGGTGGTCACCAACACAGAGCCGGGTTTGAGCAGGCTAAGGAGGGAGGTGGTGATGGCCGCCATTCCGCTTTCAAAAGCGAGGGCATCATGCACCCCTTGTTCGCCCCCTTCAACAGCCAGCAATTGAGCTTCCACCGTTTCGAGGTTGGGATGCCCCAACCGAGCGTAGTTGTACGGTGCCGGTTCGTGGTGGTGAGGCCGACCTTGTTGCATGGCAAAGGTGGCGGCTCCCGCTTCGGCGCTCTCAAAGAGGTAGGTGGACGAAGCATAGATCGGGGTCTTGACCGCGCCATGGTCTTTGGGCCTCGGTGTGTCCGGATGGATGAGTCGGGTGCTGCGACGTTTCATGGGTGTTATGGATTCAGGCTGTTGATGGTGGATTCGTAGTAAATTTTTCCATCCTGGTTGTGAAATCGGATGAGCATGCTGCGTTTTTTGGTGGGACCACTGAACCGCAGGGTGGCATAGCCTCGGGTTTTGCCCAAAGAGCCGGGGACCCGGTAACGATTGTTCTCCTCATCGACCTGGTTGTGAACCCCGCTGGTCAGGGGTGAAGAGGTTATTTCGTGAAAAACAACGCCACCGACCGTCCGCTGGGCCTGTTCGGAATGGTGACGATCGCCGGTCAAAAAGACCAGGTTGTGAATTTTTTCGTCGGCCAATCGCTGCAGCAGGTAGGCCTGCTCGCAGGGGTAATTGGCAAACGTCTCGTGCACCGCTTCGCTGTTCAGGACTTGGCTGCCACAGACCACCAGTTTAAAAGGAGCGCGGCTGTATTTGAGGGCTTCCACCAACCAATTGATTTGAGCCTGCCCCAGCATACGCCGATCGCAGGAATCTGCCAGTGCATGGTGCGTTCGGTGATAGCGGTTGTCCACCAAAAAAACATCCACATCCCTAACACGAAAGGCCGTGCTGATTCCTTCAAATTCCGGCATACCGTAGGATGGGTTGGTCCAAAACAATTTGAAGGCTTCCAGGCTTTCGCGTTTGAGTGGCCAGCTACCGGTGGCGTCGTTGGGGCCAAAATCATGATCGTCCCAAACGGCATAATGAGGGCAGGTGGTCAGCAGGCGCTGCAATTCCGGCAGGGAGCGAAGATGCCGGTACCGATGAATCATCCCCAACAAACTTTCCCAGTCGCCCTCCCTGAAATAAACATTGTCTCCCAGCCAAATCATGGCATCGGGTTTCTCCGAAGCCAGGCTTTCAAAGACCTGGTATTGACCACCGTAAGAGGCCGATGGACGATCGTAGGCCGGGTCGTTCACATAGGCGCAGGATCCGATGGCCAGGGTGAAATCCGGAGCTGGGTAGCGATGGACAAAATGAGGTTGGGTCTTGAAGGTTCCGGATGCCACGACCTGGGAATTTTCAATTTCTTCCGATTCCGAGGCGTCATCCGATGAAGCCAAAATTTGATAACGGTACGTCGCGCCTTCGTGCAGTTGATCCATTTCAAAAAGAGCCGTGTAAGCAGGACCGGGGGTCACTTCTTGGCACAGGGTTCCGCTTTTGGAGGCTACCGAGGAAATCCAGGGTTCCCGGCTGCTGTCCACCGCTTTGCTTTCCAATTGATATTCCAAACAAAGTTGGGCCGGCCCCGTTGTTTGAACCCAAACCGAAGCATAGCGCAGGCCTGCATGACCCAACATGGGTCCGCCCGCCAAGAGGGGGTGTCGTTGGATGGTTGGTTTGGTGCCGGTGGTTTGGGCGGTGGCTGCACCAATGGTCACGAGGAACCCGGCGAGCAAGAGAAGGAACTTGGCTTTCATCTCCTAAAATTAGGGCCAAAAGAGGGGGTACCTTTTTAATTTTAAGCAAAATTTGACCATGGCATCCCCCCTAATGGAATGCGTTCCCAACTTCTCGGAGGGACGCCGCAAAACAGTGATTGACAAAATTTCGTCGGCCTTTGGGTCGGTTGAAGGAAGCAGACTGCTCGATGTGGACCCTGGTCAGGCGACCAACCGCACGGTGATGACCCTGGTAGGTTCCCCGGCCGCTGTGGTCGAAGCGGCGTACAGAGCGATCGCCGAAGCAGCCGCGTTGATCGACATGCGAGAGCATCGCGGTGAACACGCCCGCATGGGGGCCACCGATGTTTGTCCGTTGATTCCCATTGCGGGGATGACGGTCGAAGAAGCCGTAGAATGGTCCCGTATCCTGGCCGAAAGGGTGGGTCGATTGCTGGGTATCCCGGTTTACCTCTACGAATATTCGGCGACCGCGCCCCACCGAAGGAATTTGGCGGATATCCGAGCGGGCGAATACGAAGGATTGGCAGCGCGCATGAAAACAGAGGGGTGGGCCCCGGATTTTGGCCCCACCGAATTCAATCCCCTGAGTGGAGCAACGGTGATAGGCGCCAGGGATTTATTGGTGGCCTACAACGTGAATCTTAACACTGTTTCGACGCGGCTGGCTAATTCGGTCGCCTTTGATGTCCGCGAAGCCGGTCGTGTGCTGCGCGATGGTCATCCGCTAACCGGAAAAATCCGGACCGATGCCCATGGCGAGCCCCTTCGGCAACCCGGGACCTGCAAATCTGTCAAGGGGGTGGGGTGGTATATCCCTGAATACCAGACAGCTCAGGTCTCCATGAATCTGACCCGATTGTCGGATACCGATTTGCACGAAGCCTACGAAGCGGTCTGGGATTCGGCCCAGCGTCGGGGATTGCGGGTCACCGGTTCCGAATTGGTGGGCCTGGTTCCGCTGGACAGCATGCGCAAAGCAGGCAAGTATTTTCTAAAAAAAGCGGGACGTTCCGCCGGGGCCTCCGATGCCGAGTTGATTGAGTCGGCGGTTCAAAGTTTGGGCTTGCGGCAGTTGGGCCCCTTCGATCCCCAAAAAAAGATTATTGAATACGCCATGCAAGCACCCAGAGGTCGTCTTGCCAGCATGCGATTGGGTGATTTGGCCGATTTGACAGCCAGCGATGCGCCCGCTCCCGGTGGGGGTTCCGTTGCAGCCGCCATGGGAGCGCTGGGTGCGGCTCTTGGGGCTATGGTGGCCAACCTTTCGGCCCACAAAAGAGGTTGGGAAAACGACTTGGAATTTTATTCCCAATTAGCCGAAGAACTTCAGGACGCCAAAGAAGAGTTGTTGGTGGCGGTGGACAAGGATACCGAGGCCTTTGAGGGTGTGATGAAGGCTTTGGCCTTGCCCAAGCAAAGCCCTGAGCAGCAGGCCGAACGCAAGGCGGCTCTCGATGAAGCCAATCTCGAAGCCCTCAGGGTTCCCTTGGAAACCATGGAGGCCGTCAATCGACTTGTTCCGTTGTTAGAACAAATTCTTCTCAAAGGAAATCCAGGATCGCGTTCCGATGCGATGGTGGGCTTGTTGGCCGCCAGGGCCGCGTTGGAAGGCGCCTATTGGAATGTGAGGATCAACGCCGGTCCCGAAAAGGGCCGAGACCCGCAGGCCGATCAGGGCTTGAACCGGGCCATGGACCTGCGGCAATCCTGCAACGCCGCTGTGGATGCGGCCTTGGCTCAAGGCGAAGGCCTTTTTGAATAAGTGACCCAAGGACTTCGCCCAGTCTAGCGGGCCAAGGGTCGCAGGTCCCCGGCATGGACAGGGGGGTAACTTCGTCTTCGTTCCTCCAAGCTGTGTAGAGAAACTTGCTGAAGATCAAATTGGGGGCGAACCCCTGCCAAAAATTTCGGAGCTTCTTGGAGCAAAGACAGAGGGGTGTAGGTTCCTCGAGGTCCGCCGATGTACCGAGCGCGTTTTAGTTGTTGATCTTGAAATTCAAAAACAGCCCGGGCCGATTCGGTCCGACTCAAGGCCGACCAAAGACTGTCCGGACCCCGGGTCCAATAAAGCGTGACCGTATTGCCGATTAATTCAAAATTGCGAAGGCTGTTGGCGGTCATTCGTGCCTGGGCTTTTTGGCCGGCCGCTTGATGGTATAGGAGCCAGGGTAGGGTATCGGCCTTTTCACAGAGGCCCGTGCTTCCCTCAAAGTCCAAGGTGCTCAGGCTGTCCCCCATGTTTTTCCATAGCAGGCCGGTGGATTCCAGTTGTTGAGGGCCTTGCCAGGCCAGGATGGAGCCTTTGGCCTGCAGGGTTTGGCTTTGCCGGTCCAAAAACAGGGTTGCACTGCGGAACATCCAATTTCCGTGGGCCAGCAAGGATGCTTCGTTGGTCCATAGGATCAAAGAATCGGTGGGGGTCGGCATCCACCCCGCCAAACTTTCGGTGATCCACTCCAAGGCGGGTTGGACCGATTCATCCAGAAGCCGAACCCGTCCCAAAGCCCAAATCCCTTGGCGACCCACGCTTTTTCGGGGAACAGGAGGCAATGACGGGAGGTTTCGTGCCGAATCCAGCGCAAGCATATCGCCTTGCAGAGTGATTTTTCGCTGAAGGTCCCTCCATTGGGCTTGGCCCAAGGCTCGGTAGGCTCCGTTTTTCTGGTCCAGTTGAAGGGTATCGCCGGCTACGAGGTATCGATTTTGAAGCAAAGCCAGGGTCGGAGACGCAAGGGAATCGCCGGCTGTTGAAACACGGTAAAGAAGGACTTTTTTGGATTTTAACAGGTAGGTTCCACCATCACCTTGCATGCTTCCTTGAAGACCCACCATACGGGACGGGGCCTCCAAGACCAGGCAGTCGGGCAGGGCCAGGTAGCGACATGCCTCGGTTTGTAGGTCCAGTTCGGGGTGACGAATCACGACTTGTTTTTTGAACCGGTAATCTTTGCGGTTCAGGTCGCCAAAGCCGTAACGGCTTTCGATCCTCAGGGCCCCTTGGCGCAAAACGCCCCCCTGTTCATAGACCGCTTCGGAGCTCTCGGTGAACAGGCGCAAGGACGGGGTCTCCAAGGACCAATCCCCTTGTTTGCAACGGACGTCCTCCTCAAAAAACGCCACTTTGTTAGCCGTATTCCAAAGCAGGCGTTCGGATTGAATCCGGAGCCCGGCTTTTCCCTGAAGGACCACCTTGCCCGTGGCTCGTGCAATTTGGTCTTGGTCCAAAAGGACCACTTCACGGCAACGCAAGAGCCAATCGCGGTAGCGCAGAACAACGCCCCCGCTCAATGTTTTGGTGCTTCCTTGGGGACCTTGATCCATCCGGCCTTCCCCGGATTCGATGATTTCAAAAGAGCCCCCACCGTCCATAGTTCCCCCAGAATTTTGGGCTTGGGAGACCGTGAAACCCAGGACCAAGAGCAGGCTCCAGAAGCCGGCAGAAAGGGGGAAAAGGCGCATGGGGGATGGATGGCGGCCATGGGTCGCCGATTTGGTCAAAAATACCCCCAAGGTTCTAAATTTGAAGGATTCGATGAAAGTGCTTTTTTTGGCGAGCTGGTATCCGATGAACGGACGCAGCGGGAACGGGATCTTTGCGATTCGGCAAGCGGAGGCCTTGGCGCAGGCTTACCGACGTTCCGGCCGTTCCGTCACGGTTGATGTGATGGCCGTTCAGCCCAGGGCCTGGACAGGTGGAAAGGTTCAAATTCTTGGTGAGGTACCCGGTGGACCGGACCGGACAACCCAAACAGGGGGCCTTCGGCATTGGCTGCTGAGTTACCGGGACGGGCGAGGAGGACTGCTCTCTATGATCGATCAGTGCGGGGCTTGGATACGTTTGTTTCGGGCTTATCGCCGGCATCATGGCGATAGGCCAACGGTGGTGGTCGCGCAAGTGGCTTGGAAGGCGGCCGTGGTGGCTCTCCTGCTGGGTCGTCCTTACGGTGTTATGGAGCATTGGTCGGGTTACTTGGAGAAAGAACCGCCTTTGAAGCCCATTCCTAAGTGGTTGGTTCGTAGTTCTTTGCGTAATGCGCGTTCGGTGGCCGCGGTTTCGCCTTGGCTGGCCGATGCCCTCATGCAATTTTGTTCCGGTCTCAGGGTATCGACCTTGCCCAATGTGATCGAAGAGGTTCATTGGACACCGCCCGCCGAGGAAGGGCCCGCCGAGGAAGGGCCCGCCGGGCCGGAGCCTTGTCGGGATTCCCGGGTTTTCTTGCATGTTTCGGATTTGGCACCGGTCAAAAACCCTCGTCTGCTTTTTGGGGCTTGGGCCCAAAGTGGTTTATCCGAACAGGGGTACCTTCTTCGGGTGGCTGGTGAATACTCCCAAGAATCCAAGGCCAACTATGCCTCGGTGAAAGGGGTGGAATGGTTGGGAATTTTGAGTCCATCCGAATTGTGTTATCAGCTGAGATCATCCCGCGCGCTTTTGCTGAGCAGTCATCGTGAAACCTTTTCGATTTTGGCCGGCGAAGCCTTGCTAAATGGCTGTTCTGTATGGACTTCGTACCCTCCGCTTCGTGCTTTTTATCAAGGATTGGACGGTTTGATTTCTTTGCCCGATGATCAGCCTCTAACCTGGTCCCTGGCCTTGCAAGAAGCAGCGGCCTCGAATCCACCTCCGTGGAATTCCCCCCAAGCCGTTCGGTTGGTCCAAGAGCGTTTGAAACCTTACCGCCACGACGAAGCTGGGCAAGCGATGCTGTCCTGGATTGATGCATGGAAACCATGAAAGCGAT
>CAIOCC010000217.1 GCA_903856555.1 uncultured Bacteroidota bacterium | reverse complement strand
TTGATAATCCACTCGGTAAAACATCCAAAAAGGAGCGACCACATCTTGAATAGAACGCAACAAGGGTCGGCTAAAATGCACCAAAGGCAAGTGATCTTGGACCGGTCCTGCATCGCGTACCAAGGACAAACGATAAACGGTCAAATAAAAGCGGTAAAGCAACGAAGAGCGTTTGCCCTCAAAATCATAGGCCCAAAACATAACCCCATCGTTCACATACCACATCGTCGAGCCAGTCAGGGGACAGTAGAGGTAGGTGCGGTTGTAGGCATCCGTTCCCACCGTCCAATCCACCATCCGATCCGGCTGCTTCTCGGACTGCATGCGTAATTTCTGTCCTGGCTTGAAAGCGAAGGCTGATGCCATGGCGGGCACCGCCTCCACCGAACTCACCTTTTGGTTCTCGCTTGGAACCGTCCATCGACGCAACGTTCGGCCCTCCCCTTCTTCGAGTCGGTAATAAGCCAACGGGTGGGCCAAGGTTTTGGCGCCGATTTCGGGACTGGATTGAACCTGAAAATGCAAGTGGGGCTGCGGTGAGCGCCCCGAATTACCGCAGCTAGCCAGAACCTGGCCCCGAACCACCCACTGCCCCAGGGCGACCTTGAATCCATCCTGGCGCAGGTGGGAATACTGGGTGTACAGGCCGTTGGCATGCTGCAGAACCAAGGAGTTTCCCCAATTCTGTTCCAAATCCACCCCCCCGATAGGGTTTTCGGGCACATGATTGGTCAAAGCCACCACGGTGCCGTCAAGGGGCGCAACGACGGGTTTGTTATAACAATAATATTGTTCCAAAAGGCTTCCGTCTCCCGAATGCACACGGCCTTCTTCGTCGGTGATTTCAAAATCCAAGGCCTTGGACCAATCTCCTAAATGCGTGTGTGGGCCGTTGTAAGCCTGGGTCACGGTCCAAGTTCCCCAAAAAGGCAGATGAAAGCGGGGTGTATAGAGATGGGCCAGGCGCTGGGCATTGACTGCGTGCTTGTACAGGGTCTTTTCGGGGGAATAGTATTGAAGGGCAACCGGGACCAGGCCCCGTAGCGGTGGAGAGGCCTGCAAAAAATACAAAACCAATAGCGTCAAACCACTGAAAGCCAATGTAAAAGGGGGTAGATCCACGGGGGCCAGCCAGCCCTCCAGGGCAAACATGAGGACGGCCAAGACCGGTGTCAGGACGGCCACCAAGCCCATGGTAGCCGCAGAGGGAACCAGGTAAAAACCCCCCAGCGCAATGGCCATAAACACAAAATTACTCCCTACCAAAAAATCTGTCAACGGAACCGTGGAAGCACCCATCGTTTGGAACATCCCAAAAGCCAAGGCGTATCCACCCACCGCTAACAACAAAGACAAGCGACTGTGAAGGGCCAAACCCACGGCGAGTACCAGGCCCGCGATAACGGAATCTTGAAAATAGATGGAGCCCAAGGTCCGCAAAAAACTTTTCCAAAACGGATCCGCTGCCGCTAATTCCAAACCGGTTGACGCAAGTAAATCTGTTTGAGCTGCACCAGCAGCCCCCGCCAGGCCAGCCCCCGCCAGGCCAGGATACCGCAATACAACGGCGGCCAGGCTATCCGAGCCCTCCATCAAGACCCAATAGGTGAGGACAAAGGGGAAGGTTAAGTAAGGCAGGCTGTAACGGCCCAAATGCCGATTCCACCATACGATCAACGTCAAGAGCAGAACCAAGCCCGCCATCAAAACAAGCAACATAGGCGCATCAACCCGGTAACGATGGGCCATGGCAAGTCCCAAAAGCAAGGCATTGAAACCGTACATGCCTTCCTGCAGAAGTTCTTTGCTTTGGCCCGTTAATCGGCCCAAGGCCTGCACCGCAACCACCGAAAACAAACCACAAGCCCCCATGATGGGATCCAGGAAACTGACCCCCATGGCCAGCAATCCTAGCAACGGATTGAGCGCAAAAAACAATTGGGCATAGCTGTTGAGAACCCCCCTCACGGGGCCGTTCACTAAGCGCTGTATGCCAGAATGGAGGGCCATGTTACGACCCCTTGACCGCCTCCAAGTATTCAGGAACAAGTTCCTGGTTGTTAAGGGTTTGGACATCTACGCGGCGGCGGATCAGGTGAACCACCCCTCGCGTATCAATCAAAACGACGTTGGGGCGCATTTGGATAAACTGCATCCACTGGGTCATGTTATAGGCTCCGACCCGGTGT
>CAIOCC010000216.1 GCA_903856555.1 uncultured Bacteroidota bacterium | reverse complement strand
GCCTGGGTGCTCTTGCCACGAACGCTTCCGGTCACGACCAGGGTGCTACCGTTGATGGTGGTGTTGATATTGTAATACCAATTGCTGGGAAGATTGGCAATGTTATCGTCCAAATTGGCCTGCGTGATGCTGGCAGGGTTGGAAGACAGCATATTGCCAAGGCGCACGGCTGGAACGCCCGTGATCCCGTAATAATTCACCCTGGAAGTCGGATCGCCCGTATTGAAAGAATACATGGGATCAGTTCCAGGCCAGGAGGTGTGGTGCTTGACCGAAGTGACCTCGCTGTTGTTCGATAACAACAAAGCCTGGAACAAGGGGTTGTAGGTAGCGCAAGGACCGCATGATGCGTTGGTGAAATGTTCGTAGATGACCAAATTGGACTGAACGGGAGGCGCAGGGTCCACCACGTTGATGGAGGCAGTCAGGGTGTCGGATCCAACCGTCGTTCCATTGAGGGCCGACATCCAGATTTCGACGCTGTAGGAACCGGCGTTGTTTGGGGTAAAATTGCTGGTAAAAGTGAAGGCATCGGTCGCAAAAGACACCACCGAACCCGAATAGGGTTGGCTGGTGGTTGGGCCTCCGTTCACCCGGTAATTCAGGTTTCCGGTCGCCACTGCATTGAGGCCCAGGTTACGGAAGCTACCGCCGATGGTCACCGGACTGTTGGTGAAAGCCAGAGCAGGCACGTTGTGTTGAACCATGGCAACGGCATCGAAGGCAGGGACCGTGATACGGATATTGTCCACCAACATGGCCACCATGTCGTTGGAAATATTCCGAAACGCAAAGCGAATGGTTTGACCAGCGTAGGCGCTCAGTGAAAATCCACGGGTGGTGAGGGTCAAATTTTCGCCGGTGGTCGAGAAGAGGGGTGCCGAGGTCAAGAACGACGAACGGGCGGTGTCCCCGTTACTGAGGCGCAGCTCGTAGGCCTCGGGGTAGCTGGCATTGCCCAAGCTTTGGGCATCGTAAATAAGGTAGTAATTACCGGTAGCTGGGAGCGTGATGGATGGGGAAATTAACCAACGATCGACAGCGCCCACCGGATTGGTCCAGGAAACGCTGACGGCAGAACGCATCAGGTCGTTAAAAACGGTGGGGAAGGTCCAGGCATTGGTGCTGTTCCCGGTAAGAGTGGAGACATTGCTGGCTCCGGGACGTCCGTCCATGTTAACAAGGACCCAATTGGCTGGGACGGCCGTGGTGCCGGACAAGGTGTTGAAATCTTCGCTGAACAAGGTCTGAGCCCCGGCACCAAGGGTGCCCATCAGGAACAGAAGCAGCAGGAATCGTAGGTTTTGAAGCATAGTTTCTTAATTTTTATACAATACTAATTCAAAAGCGGCTATTAAAGGTCCTCTGCCTTGTTTTTCCTCTCCATCCAAGCAGCGCCTAGAGGCTTTAGCGGGGCCGATGCTGACATTTTGTCTTGTTTTAACCTTAATTTTGTCGTTCTTTCTCAAAAACCAACCAGCGTTCCTTTTGAACAAATTTCTATGAGCGGTTCCTATTCAGGCGTACTCAAAGCCACAGCAGGTGTTTCCGAAAAAAACCTTTATTTGGAAAGCTACGGCTGTCAAATGAATTTTTCGGACAGCGAAATTGTGGCTTCGGTCATGGCCGACATGGGCTACGGCGTCACCGATGAACTCGAAAGGGCCGATGTGGTCATGATCAATACCTGCTCGATTCGCGAAAATGCCGAGCAGAAAGTTCGAGCCCGGCTGCAGCACTTTCGTTCGCTCAAGCGACACAAGCCCTCTTTGGTCATCGGGGTTTTGGGTTGCATGGCCGAACGACTCAAAGCCAAATTATTGGACCAAGAGCAGTTGGTGGATTTGGTGGTGGGCCCCGATGCCTACAAGGATCTGCCCGCCTTGTTGGAGCAGGTTCAGGGCGGACAGCAGGCCGTCAATGTCCTTCTATCTCGCGAAGAAACCTATGCGGATATTGCACCCGTTCGATTAGGGAGCAATGGTATTACGGCCTTTGTGACCATCATGCGCGGTTGCGATAACATGTGTTCCTTTTGTGTGGTCCCCTTCACCCGTGGTAGGGAACGAAGCAGAGACCCCCAAAGCATTGTTGCAGAGTGCCTTGAGCTATGGAACAACGGTTACAGGGAAGTCACTCTTCTGGGTCAAAACGTGGATTCGTACCGCTGGAAACCAGGCCAAGATGCGCTTACAAAGAGCGATTCGGAACCCCGTGAAATTCGATTTTCCGAACTTTTGAGTTTGGTGGCCGAGATTTCCCCGGACCTCCGCATTCGTTTTTCGACCTCCCATCCCAAGGACATCACCGACGAGGTCTTGCATACCATGGCCCGTTACCCCAACCTCTGCAAGAACATCCATCTTCCGGTTCAGTCCGGAAGTTCGGCGGTGTTGGCCCGCATGAATCGTACCTACGACCGGGCCTGGTACCTGGAGCGGGTGGATGCCGTTCGTCGCATTTTGCCCGATTGCGCCCTAACGACCGATGTCATTACCGGCTTTTGTGGTGAAACCGAAGCTGAACATCAAGAGACCCTCTCGATATTGGAGGCGGTTCGTTTTGATTCGGCCTACATGTTTGCTTATTCGGAACGGCCCGGAACCCTGGCAGCCCGTAAATACCCGGATGATATTCCCGAAGAAACCAAAAAGCGTCGCCTGAGCGAAATCATGGCCCTGCAGGACCGTCATTCGGTGGAGCGAAACCAAGAAGAAGAAGGCCAAATTCAGGAAGTTTTGATCGAGGGGTATTCCAAAAAATCAACGTTGGATTATTGCGGTCGCAATTCCCGTAACAAAATGGTGGTTTTCGGAGCGGTCCCTGGAATTTCCTTTGGCCAAACAGTCTCCGTGCGAATTCTGCGCTCCAACAAAGCGACCTTGCTAGGCGAATGCCTCGTTGAATCGGAGGTGGCTTTATGAGTCAGGTAAAGCCTTCAGCCCAAGATCGTTATCAGCGCGAAAAAGAATACCATAACAAAGCCTTTGCCGAGGACCTTCGGCATTCGGTTGATAAATATTACGAGACCATTCAAAGCAGTCGTTTGGCCCACCGGCAAGCGATGAGCCCATTGGAGCCGGGTACGCTGGTGTTGGAATACGGTTGTGGACCAGGATCAGCGGCCTTTGACTTGGCCGCCCTCGGTGCCCAGGTTGTTGGGATTGATATATCGGAAGTAGCGATCGAACAGTCCAGGGCCAAGGCTCAGGAACTTGGACTGGCGATTGATTTTCGGTGCATGAACGCTGAAAGCCTTGAATTTGAGGATAATACCTTCGATATGATCGTTGGCTCTGCCATCTTGCACCACCTGGACCTTGACAAGGCCTATGCTGAATTATCCCGCTGCCTCAAACCAGGGGGGCGGGCCGTCTTTATTGAACCTACCGGTCACAACCCTTTGTTGAATCTCTACCGAAGAATGACCCCTGCCTTGAGGACGGTGGACGAAAGACCCATGCGACGCCCTGATTTTGACAGAGCTCAACGGTATTTTTCAAATGTCCAGGTTCGTTACTACAATATGTTGACAACGGCGGCGGTCTTGTTCCGGCGTCAAGCTTGGTTTGATCCCATCTTGCGTGGTTTGGATGCGGTGGACCGCGGGCTTTTTTGGTTGGTGCCGGGTCTCAAGTACTGGGGCTGGATGGCCGTCATGGTTCTCGAAAAACAACAACGTTCAACCGGTCGGTGATGGAATTGCAAACCCTCAAGCAACGGTTTGGGATTATCGGAAACGCCCCGACGCTGAACCATGCTCTGCGGATTGCCGAACAGGTGGCTGCCACCGATGTTTCGGTTCTCATTTTGGGTGAATCGGGGGTGGGGAAGGAGGTCTTTTCCAAAATCCTTCATCAATTATCCCACCGCAAGCACAACAAGTTCATCGCCGTTAATTGCGGAGCCATCCCCGAGGGAACCATTGATTCCGAGCTCTTTGGCCACGAAAAAGGTTCCTTTACCGGGGCCCACGAAGCTCGGCAGGGGTATTTTGAGACGGTCAACGGGGGGACTATTTTTTTGGATGAAGTGGCTGAGATGCCGTTGGGAACCCAGGCCCGCCTTTTGAGGGTTTTGGAATCGGGTGAATTCATCAAAGTGGGTTCGTCCAAGGTTCTCAAAACGGATGTTCGTTTGGTGGCGGCGACCAATGTCTCCTTGCTATCCCAAATTGGGAAAGGCAAGTTTCGAGAAGATCTGTATTACAGGATGAATACGGTGGCCATTCAAATTCCATCCCTGCGGGATCGTCAAGAAGATATTCCTCTTTTGTTTCGAAAATTTGCCGCCGATTTTGCTGAACGCTACGCTTCGGTACCGGTTCAGCTGGACCCTGCGGCCATGCAATGGCTATGCGATCAGCCCTGGCCCGGTAACATTCGTCAGCTCAAAAACGTAGCCGAACAAATCTGTGTTTTGGCTCCGACTCGTCGGTTGAGCGGTGACGAGGTTCTCCCGTACCTACCGGTCAAGGAAGCGGTTCGGTCGGGTTTGCCGGCCCTATTGGAAGGAGCAACGGAGGCCGGATCGGAATGGTCCGAGCGGGATTTGTTGTACAAGGTTTTGTTTGACCTCAAGCGGGATATGGTCGAAATGAAAAGAGCCATGGGTCAAATCATGGAAGGTGATGGGGTGGTCCATTCAGATACCATGTCATCGGTGGCGACCCCCATGGTGACTCCGGTGGTCAATGCGGTGGTAACCCCGGCATCTCGTTACGAAGAACATGCCGAGGTCGTGGACGTGGAAGAAAATCTATCGCTGGCCGAGGTCGAAAAGCGCATGATCGAAAGGGCGATTCGCAAATACGCCGGTCGCCGTCGTCAGGCTGCTACAGAACTGGGCATTTCGGAACGAACGCTTTATCGCAAGATCAAGGAATATGGGCTCGAAGAGGATTAAGCCATTCTGGGGCCTCCTTGGCCTCCTGTTCGGCTTTTTGCCGGTTTCTTGCGGGGTTTATACCTTCAGCGGGGCCTCGGTGCCTGCCGAAGTACGAACGGTGCACATTGCCCAAATGCGCAACAATGCCTCCTTGGTGATGCCTTCGCTGAGTCAACAATTGTCCGACGCCTTTCGGGACAAATGCTTGGCCGAGACCAACCTACGATTGGGAGCCCTGGGTCAGTCCGATTGGGAATTCACCGGGGAAATTTTGGATTATGGGGTGAGCGCTGCCGCGGTTTCGGGTCGGGAAACCACCAGCCTCAACCGCTTAACGGTGGTATGGCGCTTACGATTTCGGTCCTTGTCCAATCCCAAAGCGGGATGGGAACAGCGGCTGGTTCGTTACGCTGATTTTGATGCGGGGACGCCTTTTCAATCGATCGAAAACCAATTGGTGGAACAAATCGTGCGCCAATTGGTGGACGATGCCTTCAACAAAGCCTTTATCAACTGGTAAGCATGGACCAGCGTTTGTTGCTGAATGGGGTCCGTCACCCCGAGCGTCTCGAAGGGGTTTCCGGGGATGAATTGGAGCAGTTGCTCCAAACGTTGCCGGCCTTTGAAGCGGGTCAATTGCTCAACCTGCGGCGTTTGAAGGCCAACCATTCCTCTCGTTTGCCGATGGTAACGGATCGAACTGCCGCTGCCGCGGCCCAAGGTCAATGGGTGTACCGTGCGCTGAACCCAACCGAGGCCCTGGAGCCCGAATTGGTGGAAACCGCGTTCGAAGCAATTCCTCCAAGTCGCTTGGCCTGGTTTGAAAAATTATCAGGTCTGGACTCCGAAACGGAAGAAGAAGATCTTTTGGCGATGGGCTATGCAGAAGCCTTGGCGGGGGATCTTTTGGAAGCGGATGCGACGTTGGATGCCTGGTTTGCCGGGTCGCATGCTGATGAACGAAAACCCGCGTTGACGGTTCCCATGCCTAGTGAAAAAGCACCGTCTGGAACCGACCCAATAAGGGATTTAGCCGCCCTCAGTCTGAACACGAACGAGATTCCGGTGTCGGAGTCTTTGGCGGAACTCCATCTCCGGCAGGGACAACGGCAAAGGGCCGCACAGATTTATCGTAAATTGATGCTCCGATTTCCGGCTAAAACGACTTATTTTGCGGCCCGCTTGGAGCAGATACAATCCGACAACGAATAAAAGAACCCCCTAACCCATGTACACCTTCATTACATTGCTTATTGTCCTGGTCAGTGTTCTACTGATTCTTTTGGTTTTGATCCAAAAACCCAAAGGAGGGGGATTGGCCCAAGGATTTTCATCGACCAACCAGATTATGGGCGTCAAGCGCACCTCCGATGTGGTTGAGCGCGGTACTTGGATTCTCAGTCTGAGTCTTTTGACGTTGGCTTTGCTGATTAACCTGTGGATTCCACGTGGGGAAGAAGTCGAGCAGGGTGCAGCCACCCGTTTGGAGGAAAAGGTCTTGGAGGCCCCGGCAACGCCAGCTCCTGCCGGCGCACCCAGCAGTTCATCCCCAGCTGCTTCCCAGAACGCCCCCGCCAAAACCGGGGATACAGCGCAATAAGTCAGCCATTGCCAGGGGTCCTACCCCCTTGGATTCCGCTTTTCTCTTCGAGGACTTTGGCATTTTGTCACAGCCATCCGGAGAATTTGTCAGTGAAACTGACAAAATGCTTGTTGGATCGTTGATTTTTATTGCTTCGTTTGTTGTTTATGGTATTGGCATAGATTTTGCATAGGTAAGTTCAAAACCTAAATATTCAAAACCATGTCAAGCAAAATCACACCGATTGCCGACCGAGTTCTGGTAGAGCCTTCGCCTGCCGAGGAGAAAACCGCCGGAGGGATTATCATCCCCGATACCGCCAAAGAAAAGCCACAGCGCGGGACCGTTGTCGCTGTTGGGCAGGGCAAGAAAGACGAACCCATGACCGTTAAGGCCGGACAAACCATTCTTTACGGCAAGTATTCAGGTACCGAAGTCCAAATCGAAGGCAAGGATTATCTCATTATGCGGGAATCCGATATCATGGCTATTCTGGGCTAAGAGCCCCCACTATTTGTTTTAAACCAAAAATCCATTAAACCAATTTATCATGGCTAGTAAACTTATTTATTTTGATACCGAGGCCCGCGAGGCGCTCAAAAGAGGCGTGGACGCTTTGTCGAACGCAGTTAAAGTAACTCTTGGACCTAAGGGTCGTAATGTCGTATTAGACAAGAAGTTTGGTGCTCCAACGGTCACCAAAGACGGTGTGAGTGTTGCCAAGGAAATCGAACTCAAGGACCCCATCGAAAACATGGGTGCCCAATTGGTCAAAGAAGTCGCCTCCAAAACAGCCGATCAGGCCGGTGATGGAACCACGACGGCCACCGTTCTGGCCCAGGCGATGATTCGCGCTGGTCTCAAGAACGTGGCGGCCGGAGCCAATCCCATGGATCTCAAAAGGGGCATGGACAAGGCCGTTACGGCTGCCGTCAAATCCCTACGCACCTTGAGTATGGAAGTGGGCGACGATTTTTCCAAAATCGAACAAATTGCTACCATTTCGGCCAATAACGATGCCGTGGTTGGTAAACTCATTGCCGATGCGATGCGTCGCGTCACCAAAGAAGGTGTTATCACGGTCGAAGAAGCCAAATCAACGGAAACCTATGTGGATGTTGTGGAAGGCATGCAATTTGACCGGGGTTATGTATCCCCCTATTTTGTCACCAACGCCGACAAAATGGAAGCCGAATTGGACAATCCATACATTTTGATTTACGACAAGAAGGTTTCGGCCATGAAGGAATTGTTGCCGGTATTGGAGAAAGTCGTTCAAACCGGTCGTCCCTTGTTGATTATTGCCGAGGATGTGGACGGGGAAGCCTTGGCCACCCTGGTGGTTAACAAAATCCGTGGCTCCCTCAAAATTGCGGCCGTGAAGGCTCCTGGTTTTGGGGACCGCCGCAAGGCCATGTTGGAAGACATCGCTATTTTGACTGGGGGAACCGTGATTTCCGAAGAGCGTGGTTACAAGCTTGATAACGCCGATTTGACCTACCTAGGTCGGGCCGAGAAGGTGACCATTGACAAGGACAACACGACCCTGGTGAATGGTGCCGGTAACAAAGAAGACATCAAAGCCCGGGTTCACCAAATCAAGGCTCAAATCGAAAGCACCAGCAGCGATTACGATCGTGAAAAACTGCAGGAGCGCCTTGCCAAATTGGCCGGTGGTGTAGCGGTTCTTTATGTGGGTGCTGCGACCGAGGTCGAAATGAAGGAGAAAAAGGACCGTATTGACGACGCATTGCATGCAACCCGTGCGGCGGTTGAAGAAGGGATTGTACCCGGTGGCGGTGTGGCCTTTATTCGGGCCATCAAGGCCCTGGACAAGGTAGCCACCGAAAATGCCGACGAAAAGACCGGTATTGAAATCATCAAGCGCGCCTTGGAAGAGCCTATTCGTCAAATCGCGGCCAACGGTGGGGTAGACGGATCCATCATTGTCCAAAAGGTCAAGGAAGGTACCGGAAACTTTGGTTACAATGCACGCTTGGACAAGTTCCAAAACATGCTGGTCGCCGGAGTCATTGACCCAACCAAAGTGGCCCGCGTTGCCCTCGAAAATGCGACTTCCATCGCAGCTATGTTGTTGACCACCGAATGCGTGATTGCCGACGAGCCCGAGAAAGACAAGATGCCTCCAATGCCAGGTGGCGGAGGAATGGGCGATATGATGTAAGATGTTTCGCTTAAGCCCCGACCCGCAAGGGTCGGGGTTTTTTGCTTTTGGGCGGTTTTCGCCCGTAAATTTGCACAAACCCCTGGTATGAGTCCCATCAAACGATTTTTGCTTTCTTCCAACGGCCGCAAGACGGTTATGGCCCTGACGGGTTTGTTTTTGATTTTGTTTCTGGTGGTGCATCTAGCCGGAAACCTTCAGCTCTTGGTGCCCGATCAGGGTCGTTCGTTCAATGAATATTCCCATTTCATGAGCCATAGCCTGTTGATCCAAACGGTCTCCAAGTTGAATTTTGCCTTTATTATTCTTCACGTTTTGTACAGCCTTTGGCTGACCAAGCAGGCCAACGCAGCCCGCCCTGTTGGATATCAGGGCCGAGCAGCGAAGGAAACGACCACCTGGTCCTCTCGTAATATGGGGATTTTGGGGACCCTGGTTTTGGCCTTTTTGTTGGTGCACCTCAAGGGATTTTGGTACGAACTCAAATTTGGGGAAGCACCTGTTATCCTCTACCCCGGAGCGGAAGAGGCCTTGCCGGATGCTTTTCGAGTCGTATCCGAGGCTTATGCCAACCCGATGTATGCTATGTTTTATGTGTTAAGCATGGTGGCTGTGGGCTTTCATCTTTACCACGGTTTCCAGAGTGCCTTTCACACCCTGGGCCTTAGCAATTACCGCTACAAGCCCATGATCCGCACAGTGGGAACCATCTTTGCCGTCCTTGTTCCGGCCCTTTTTGCTCTGATTCCGGTGGTCATGTACCTCCAATCCGCTGGCTACTAATCCGAGCCCCCCCAAACTTCGCCTTCTAAAAAGACCCCATGAAATTGGACTCCAAAATACCGGCAGGAACGCTCCAGGAACGCTGGACCCGTTACCGCTCGACCGTGCCGCTGGTTTCTCCTGCGAACAAACGCAAAATGGAAATTATCGTGGTGGGGACCGGCCTGGCCGGTGCATCGGCTGCGGCTTCTCTGGCCGAGCTTGGCTACAAGGTCAAGGCCTTTTGTTTTCAGGATTCACCACGCCGGGCCCACAGTATTGCAGCGCAGGGGGGGATCAACGCGGCCAAAAACTACCAAAACGACGGGGATTCCGTTTATCGTTTGTTCTATGATACCATTAAGGGGGGGGATTACCGAGCCCGCGAAGCCAACGTTCATCGCCTGGCCGAAGTCAGTGCCTCCATCATCGATCAATGCGTTGCGCAGGGTGTGCCTTTTGCCAGGGATTACGGTGGAATGTTGGACAACCGTTCGTTTGGAGGAACCCAGGTATCCCGTACGTTCTATGCCCGCGGTCAAACCGGGCAGCAATTGTTGTTGGGGGCCTATTCGGCCCTGAACCGTCAAATTGCAAAAAAGCAAGTGACCATGTACAGCCGCCACGAAATGGTGGAATTGGTGACCGTGGACGGCAAAGCCAGGGGCATTATTGCCAAGAACCTGGTTACCGGGGAGCTCGAAAGGCATTCGGCCCACGCGGTGGTTTTGGCCTCCGGTGGTTACGGTAATGTCTTTTACCTCTCCACCAACGCCATGGGTTCCAATGTAACCGCCGCTTGGAAAGCGCACCGTCACGGGGCTTTGTTTGGAAACCCTTGTTTTACCCAAATTCACCCCACTTGTCTTCCTCAATCCGGGGAGTATCAATCCAAATTGACCCTCATGTCCGAGTCGTTGCGCAACGACGGTCGGGTATGGGTACCGGCGATCAAAGAAGATGCGCAGGCCATTCGCGAAGGGCGACTCAAGGCGGGGGATCTTCCCGAAGATCGCCGCGACTATTATTTGGAACGCAAATACCCGGCCTTTGGAAACCTGGTTCCCCGGGATGTGGCTTCCAGAGCAGCCAAGGAAGTCTGTGATGCCGGTCACGGCGTCGCACCCACGGGGTTGGCGGTGTTTTTGGATTTCGAAGATTCCATCCGTCGTTTGGGTCGTAACACCATTTCGGCCCGCTACGGGAATCTCTTTGAGATGTACGAAAAAATCACCGGGGATAATCCCTACGAGACTCCCATGAAAATTTATCCAGCCGTGCACTATACCATGGGTGGATTGTGGGTCGATTACGATTTGATGACCACGGTTCCGGGGCTTTACGCCATCGGTGAAGCCAATTTTTCGGATCACGGGGCCAATCGTTTGGGTGCGTCGGCTTTGATGCAAGGCTTGGCCGATGGGTATTTTGTGTTACCGTATACCATCGGGTCTTATTTGTCTTCGGAGATTCGGCATGCAGCTCCTTCAACGGAGGATCCCGCTTTTGCCGAGGCCGAACAAAGAGCCCTGGCCTATCAACAAAAAATTCTAGGCATCCAAGGACGTCGTTCACCGGAATCTTTCCACCGTGAATTGGGCAAAATCATGTGGGAATATTGCGGGATGGCCCGCAGTCGGGATGGTCTAACCCATGCCTTGGGTTTGATTGATCAATTGCACAAAGATTTTTGGTCCGATGTGCGGGTCAGCGGTACCCTGGCTTCTTTTAACCCCGAATTGGACAAGGCCCAGCGGGTGGCCGATTTTATCGAATTAGGCCGCCTCATGGTCTGCGATGCCTTGGCCCGTGAAGAATCCTGCGGTGGTCATTTTCGGGTTGAACATCAAACCCCCGAAGGGGAAGCCCTGCGTCACGATGACACCTTTGCCTATGTGGCTGCATGGGAATACACCGGCGCTTTGAATGAACCGGTCATGCACCGCGAAGACCTGGTTTTTGAAGCCGCTCACCCTACGCAGCGTTCTTACAAATAGTCTCCACTCCCATCAACCCCTCCTTGTCCGCAATGGAATCTACATCGCTCAATCTACGCCTCCAGGTTTGGAGACAACCCTCCACCCAAGCGTCCGGGAAATTTGAAACCTACGAACTGCCTTCGGTTCCGGTCCATGCTTCTTTTTTGGAAATGTTGGATCTGCTCAACGAGCAATTGATCACCGAGGGCCGCGAGCCGGTGGCCTTTGACCACGATTGCCGGGAGGGAATTTGTGGGATGTGCAGCCTCTATATCAACGGCCGTGCCCACGGTCCTCAGCAAGGGACCACCACATGTCAATTGCATATGCGTCATTTCGAGGACGGGGAAACCATTACCATCGAACCATTTCGAGCCAAGGCTTTTCCGGTGGTTCGGGATTTGGTGGTGAATCGTTCGGCCTTTGATCGGATTCAACAGTCGGGTGGTTTTATCACGGTGAACACCGGCAATGCCCCCGATGGCAATGCGGTACCCATTCCCAAAACGGATGCAGATGAGGCCTTTGCGGCGGCTGCGTGCATTGGTTGCGGGGCTTGCGTGGCGGCCTGCAAAAATGCCTCGGCGATGCTATTTGTATCCGCCAAGGTTTCTCAGTATGCCTTGTTGCCTCAAGGGCAGCCCGAGCATCGCGAAAGGGTTCTTTCGATGGTGCAGGCCATGGATGAGGAAGGTTTTGGGCATTGCACGAACACCGGAGCCTGCGAAGCGGAATGCCCCAAAGGAATTTCTGTGGAGAACATTGCCCGTTTGAATCGTTCTTACTTGGGTGCCCAATTCAGTGGGGGTGGCCATGCGGCAGGTGGCGGTTCTTCCATGGCCTAAGCCTGATTTTTGTGTTCACAGGCATTGTCGAAGCGACGGGCACGCTCTTTTCCCGAACCATGGAGGGGACCAACTTGGTTCTCTCGTTTGAATCCAACATCAGCGGCGAACTCAAGGTTGACCAAAGCCTCGCCCACCAAGGGGTCTGCCTGACCGTGGTGGCCTGTGATGATCGTGGTCATCGGGTGGTGGCGGTTCAAGAAACCTTGGACCGTAGCACGTTGGGGAATCTCAAAGTGGGGGATCGCGTTAACTTGGAACGCTGCCTGCGGGTGGGGGATCGCTTGGACGGCCATTGGGTCCAAGGTCACGTGGATGCGACCGGGCTTTGTACCCGTAAAGAATCCAGAGACGGCAGTTGGACTTTTGCCTTCTCTTTTCCAGCAGAACATCAATCTTTGCTGGTGCCCAAAGGTTCTGTCACCGTCAACGGCGTTTCACTAACCGTCGTGGAGGTGGGGGAAGGGACCTTCTCGGTGGCTGTTATTCCTTATACGTATGAGCACACCACCCTCGGTGAATTGGAAGAGGGGCAAGGGGTCAACCTGGAATTTGATATCCTAGGCAAGTATTTCCTCCAACATATCAGGAGCCGTTCCTAGGCTCCAGAAAAGTCATCAATTCTCCGCTTTCCTGAAAGGTCTTTAGGGGTTCCACGCCGTGTGGACGCAGGTATTGGTCCAAGACGGTTGCATATTCCATGTCCGACCAGGGGCCAAAGGCTTCTTCCCCGGCTAATTCGGGGGGAATTTGCATCCGGATATAGGTGGTGGCATCCTCTTCATCGCCAAAGCCGATCCCGTATTCAAAAACCGGGTTGAGGAGGTGATTGCGGTAACACATCCGTGCAAAAATCTCATCGCCTTGGAGAGGACCGAGCGTCTGGTGTCGATAGGACAAAAATTCATCCTCAAAAAATGCCATGTGGGCCCCGTTGTCCCCTAGACTGGCCAGAATGAGTGATTCTCCAACACGCAGGCTAAGGCTTTGGGTATTGGAACTGGATTTGAAATCAAAACCTTTGTTATCCCCATCCAACGGTAGGATGAAGACGGAACCCGGGTCGTAACCCAGGTACTGCAGAGGAAATACCGCGCCTTGGAGGCTAAGGTGGATCATGCGGTAACGATTCAGAAAAGAGGATTCCCTCCAAGCCGGGTGGGCGTCTTCCTTGTCGCTCAAGGCGTTCATTTCAGCGTAGAGTACACCGATAAAAAGCCAACACATCCATTGATAAATTCGTTCGGTCCTGGTCCACCCCAGGGTTTCGATACCCGATGCAAAGAGTTCAGCGCATTTACGGGCTACTTCATCCAGACCCCCTTCCCAGCAAGTCGGGTGCAAGGGCAGGCGTAGTTCTCGGTAATCCAAGGAGCTCCCATCCACCAATTGCAAGCGATGACCGGGCCGAAGCCCCACTCGTTCAAACCAGGTTCCGGGGAAAACAGGACGCAGGTCTTTGGAGGTGTCGATAGGAAGACCCGTTAGGATGCAACGGGTATAATCAAAGCGATGCCCGGCTTCAAAGGGATTGAAGCGGATTAATTCCCAAGGTTCAGCGGGAAAGTCCTGGGGCATGGGGGGAGGGCACAACGCCCAAATAAACGTCCGGGCTGAGGTTAAGTAAACGATCCCGGTCTTCGGGGTCCAGACCCAGCGTAGCAATAAATTGTTGCAGACTTTCGCGATCCAGGCGCTGCCCGGTGCGGGTCAGTTCCTTGAGTTTTTCGTAAGGAGTCTCGATGCCCCGAGCCCGTAACAATGTTTGAATTCCTTCGGCGAGCACGGCCCAGTTTTGGTCTAAATCGGCGGCCAGCGCTTGGGGATCCGGCTTAATTTTGGATAGGCCCTTGGAGAGGGATTGCAAGGCCAAAATCGTGTGCCCCAAGGGTACCCCCAAATTTCGCAATACCGTGCTATCGCTCAAATCTCTTTGGAGGCGGGATACCGGGAGCTTTTCGGCCAAATGGCCCAAAAGGGCGTTGGAAAGGCCTAGATTTCCCTCTGCATTCTCAAAATCAATGGGGTTGACTTTGTGAGGCATGGCTGAACTGCCCACCTGGCCCTGGCGGATTTCTTGATGAAAATAACCCATGGAAATGTATTGCCACAGGTCACGACACAGGTCCAACAAGATGACCTGGATGCGTATCATGTTATGGCAATAGGCTGCCAAATAATCGTAGTGTTCGATCTGGGTGGTATAGCGGTAGCGGGTGAGTCCCAGGGTGTCTTGGACAAAGCGATCTGCAAAAGCTGGCCAGTCGGTTTGGGGCCAAACCAAGTGATGGGCATTGAAATTCCCGGTTGCACCGCCGAATTTGGCTCCGACGGGAACATCGCTCAGCATTTTCATTTGACGTTCCAAACGTTCGACCCAAACCAAAAACTCTTTGCCCAAACGGGTTGGAGAGGCCGGCTGTCCATGGGTTCTTGCCAACATGGGTAAATCCAACCAGGCCATGGCCATTTTTCGAAGTTGATCGAGAAGGTTATCGAGGGCGGGGGTGATCAGGTCTTGGCGGGCATCCCGCAAGGACATCGGCACCGCGGTGTGGTTAATGTCCTGGGAGGTCAGCCCAAAATGCACCCATTCTTTGAGGGCAGCGCCCCCGTTTTCTTCCAAACAACCCTTCATCCAGTATTCCATGGCCTTGATATCGTGCAGGGTGGTTTGTTCAATTTCTTTGATGCGTTGGGCATCTTGGACCCCAAAAGCCCGAAATCTTAAGTCAAGTTGTTGACGCAGTTGGGGTTCCATCACCGGACCGCCGGGTAGGTTCGCATCGCAGAGGGCCTGCAAATACAGCCATTCCACCTCCACACGGTATTTGAACAGGGCCCATTCCGAAAAATACATCCCTAGAGCGGCTGTTTGGCTGTGGTAACGGCCATCCAAGGGAGACAAGGCGGTGAGGGCAGAGGAGTTCGTGGACATCAAGGATGGGTATTCAGAATAACTTTGCAAAAATAGCGTTTTGCCTCTAAATCACGGAACATGACCCGGTTTAATCGTCGTTGTCGACCCCTACGCGGGGAACTGCGCATCTTCTGGGGCCTGATTTTGGGCTTTGGAACTTTGCTAGGAACCGCCAAGGCACAGACCCCGGGGTCAACGAGGCCCATGGAACTGCCGGCCTATATTGATAGCAACGGGGATACGGTACCGGTGGCCTTTTTGCCCCATGTAGATGTGCGGGACAAACGTGTCTTTCGATCGGCTGCCGACAAAAAGCGCTTCGATCGCCTCTATTGGAATGTTATGAAAGTTTATCCTTTGGCCAAAGCCGCAGGGAAGCAACTCAATGATTTGGAAGTGGAATTACAAACCATTCCTGAAATCCAACACCGCGCCCATTGCAAGAAATTGGAGACCTCCCTCAAGAAACAATACAAAAAGCAGCTGATGGACCTGACCGTTACCCAGGGTCGTCTCTTAATCAAATTGGTGGATCGGGAAACTGCTCGAACTTCCTATTCAATCGTTCGTGAATTCAGGGGTTCTTTTCAGGCCTTTATGTGGCAAAGTCTGGCCCTCCTCTTTGGGAGCAGCCTCAAATCCACCTACGAAATGCAAGAAGACCGGGATATTGAGTTGATCCTGATGATGATTGAAGGTCAAGCCTATACAGTCCCTTACAAATTCCAAAACACCTCCAAACCATGAAAACCATTTCTCCATCAGCGGCCTGCGATTGGCTGGTTTTTGCAGCCCATCCGGACGATGCCGAACTGGGCATGGGGGGCACCCTGCTCAAAGCGCGCGATCGCGGTTTTGATGTGGTCCTGGTGGATTGGACCCGAGGGGAATTGGGAACCCGAGGCAATGCCGAAACCAGGGCCGCCGAGGCCCAAGCTGCGTCGGGCCTGTTGGGTTTGAGGGAACGCCTTAACCTCGATTTGGGGGATGGCTATTTTGAAGGAACTCCAGAACTCCTGCACACCTTGGTGCGCTGCATTCGTCGGTTTAGACCAAGGGTGGTTTGGGGGAACGCGGTATCGGACCGGCATCCCGATCATGGCCGGGCTTCCTCCTTGTTGGGCAGGGCGGTTTTTTTGAGTGGCTTGCTCAAAGTTCGAACGGATTGGGAAGGTGAAAACCAAGAGCCCTGGGCAACGCCCCTCCTGGCCCACTATATCCAAGACCATTACCACGCCCCTTCGTATGTCACCAATATTTCGGAACATTGGCAGGCCAAGACCGAATTGCTAGCCTGCTATGCTTCCCAATTTCATCAAGAAGGTTCCAGGGAACCGGTCACCCCGATTTCCCGACCTGATTTTCTGCCATTTATTGAAGCCAGAGCCCGGGAAATGGGGCGTTTGATCGGAGCTGAATTTGGGGAAGGCTTTATCATGGCGCGACCTCTCTGCCAAAGAGATATGCCTTATTTGCTCTAAATTCCTTGGATCATCAAACCCCCTTGGGTCCGCGATAGGGTTGATCAAAACGAGGGTCCAGAAGCGAAGACCAAATCACCGCCTTTTTCCAATCCTCGGTCGTTTTTGGGCGAAGATCGGACGGGGGGGGTTCCAAAGCATCGTGCTCTGAGGACGGGATGGGGGTTGTGGACTGGATGGCTCGCAGCGTCTTTGGGGCCTGAATGCGGGTATTTGGAATCTGAGCGCGTTGGTTGGGGGCTTCGACTTGGGGGCTGGGAGGGGGCGGTGTCCAAACCGGCGGGGAAGGGGCCTGTTGAGGCGATGGGGTGGAACGCCTTCTCCAGAGGGCGTACAAAACGGCCCCCAAAACATAGACGACGGTGGATAAGTCCATAGGAATGTGGGCATAAAAGTAGAGGGTATCGGGTTAAGTTTGTAACCCCGCGTTTAGCGCGGTTCGAAAACTATACGATACTGAAAATATGCGACTTACGGAAATTGAGGTCAAGGGTTTTAAGAGTTTTGGGGATCGGGTCTTGGTGCGATTCAAGGAAGGGGTCACCGGTATTGTCGGACCCAATGGGAGCGGTAAGTCCAATGTCGTGGACGCCATTCGATGGGTATTGGGCGAACAAAAATCCCGTATGCTCCGTTCCGACAAGATGGATGGGGTGATTTTTAACGGTACCAACAACCGCAAACAAGCCGCTTTGGCTGAGGTCCGGCTGACTTTTGATAACCACAAGGGCATCCTGCCCTCCGAGTACCGCGAAGTGACCATCGGACGCCGCCTGTACCGTTCTGGAGAAAGTGAATACCTTTTGAACGGGGTCACTTGCCGCCTCAAAGACATCACCAATCTCTTTTTGGATACCGGTATTGGCAGTGATTCCTATGCCATTATCGAGCTCAAGATGATTGACGAGATCCTCAACGACAAGGATCATTCCCGCCGTGATTTGTTTGAAGAGGCCACCGGGGTCTCCAAATACAAAATCCGCAAGAAAGAAACCATGGCTCGTTTGGAGGATGCCGAAGCCGACCTGTCTCGGGTTGAGGATATTCTTTTTGAGATCGACCGTTCCATGAAGCAATTGCAAAACCAGGCCCGCAAAGCGGAACAGGTTCAGCAACTCAAGGAGGATTACCGGGTGGCCGCCATGGAATGGGCCTGGCATCAATTGCAAGGTTGGCAAAAACAGTGGCAAGAAGGCAGTGTTCAGGAAGGGGATTTGGGATCCGAAAAAAGCCGTTTGGACCAGGATTTGCAGGATACCGAGGCCAAACTGAGCGCAGGCAAGGCCCGGATGACCGATGCCGAGCAAAACCTAACCCAAGCTCGTTCGGTCTTGCAGGATGTATCCAACCGCCTGCGGTCCCTGGAGTCGCAACAACAATTGCAACAGGAACGTCTCCGGCATTTATTGGACAAAATCCAATCCCTGGAGCAACAAAAAGCCAACGACCGGGAACAACAAGAAGAGCAAAAAACTCGTTTGGAAGACCTCCAAAATCAGTGGACCTCTTGTTCACAGCATCTGGACGAGGCATCGGCTGCGGTCGCTGAGGTGGCCATCCGTTTGCAGGAGGCCGATCATCGAATGCAGGAACAGGATAGAGCATTTCAGGAAATGCGCAAGCAACAAGATGAACGCCAGGCCAGTCGCTATGCGTTGGAAAGCAGTGCCCATGTTTTGGAAGCCCAAATCAAGGCCCTCGATTCCGAGAAAGATCGAATTCAAACGGAGACCCTGAACCGCAAAGATGAGTTCTCCAAACTGGAAACCCTGGTCGCCACCTTGGCGGAGGAGGTACAGAAAATGGAGGCCGGGGTGCAGGAATTGGAGACCTATCAAGAGGATCACCAAAAACAAACCCAGGCTTGTCAGCAGGAACTTCAAAGCCTTCGCCCCGCTGTTGCGGAAGCCGCGCGTCGTTTGGACCGCAAGAGCAACGAGGCCCAACTATTGGCCGAACTGGTCCAAAACATGGAGGGTTACCCCGAATCGTTGCGATACCTGCGGGATCACCAGGATTGGGCCCGCACCGCCCCTCTTCTTGGAGATATCCTGCATGTAGAGGCCCAATACCGCCCGTTGATCGAACGGGTTTTGGAGCCTTATTTGAGTTATTACGTGGTCAAATCCTACGACGAAGCCCGTTCTGGGATCCGATTGTTGACCGATGCGGGCATGGGCAAAGCTTCCTTCTTTGTGATGGAAGCCTATCGAGGGCTCAGTGAAGAGGGACCCAGCCCCATGAAGGCGCCCGAAGGGACCGTGGCTGCGCTAGGGTTGGTTGAAATCCCGGAGGATTATCGCATTCTCTGCGAGCACCTTTTGGGTCGAGTCTATATTCAAACCGAAGGCGCAGCCGAATGGTCCTTTGGTGAATGGAAGAATCGTTACCCTGGGACCCTGCTTGTCACATCCAATGGGAATTGTTACGGAGACGGTCGCTGGCTGACGGGTGGATCCATGGGTCTGTTTGAGGGCAAAAAATTAGGCCGCAAGCGTAACCTGGATCAGCTGCTCGAAGAGGTCGAAACCGAAAAAGCGGAACTGCTCAACCTTCAAAATCGCTTGCAAGTCCTTCAGGAAACCGAGGCAACGTTGCGGGCCTCCTCCAAAGAATCCCAGCTCAACAACAGTCGTTCGGCTTTGTTACGCAAAAGCTCCGAATCGGCCCAGGTCCAGGCCCGTCATGAACAAATGGTCCGTGCCTTGGCCCAGTCTTCCGATCGGAACCGGGTGATTGACGAGCAAAAACACACCATGCAGGCCGAATGGGCGACGCTCCAACCGCGGGTCGAAGCCATTCTGGTGGAACTCAACGAAGGCAGCCAAAATCTGGCGGCCATGCAAGAGGAATGGTCGGTGCGAAAGGCTGTTTACCAAGGGGTTCGGGAAGAATACACCGGGATCACCAAGCAAGAACTGCATTGGGTGAACCAAAAAGCCAATATGGAAACCCAGATGGATTTTCGCCGTGGCCAAATGGAATTGTTACAAAATCGATTGGAACAGGCGGAGATCTCCGTGAAGGAATTGCAAGAAGAGCATGCCCGACTTGCGCTGGAATTGGAGCAAAGCGATGATCGTCGCCCTGCGCTCTTGTTGGAGGAAGCCGGCGCCCAAGAGTCCATGAACCAGGCCGAGGCTGATTTTTTTGGTGCCAGGGGTCAACAGGACAGCCTGGAAGAGCATGTGAGGCAATTGCACCGTCAGCGGGAAATGAACGACCAATTGCTCAGCCAACGTAAGCAGCTGGTGCTGACCGTTCAAATGGAAATCAAAGCCTTGAGGGAGCGCTGGGCCTTGGAGTTCGACAGCGATCCGGATATCCTGGATTCCATGGAGGCCCCGGAGCGGGGAGAACATGAATTGGCGGGTCTGGTTCAATCGATGCGCCGAAAGATTGAGAACTTTGGTCCGGTCAACCCGATGGCCCTTGAAGCTTTTGCTGAAGTGGAACAAAGGCATGTCTTTATCACCGCCCAAAAGGCCGATTTGGTGCAGGCCCGGGAAGCCTTGTTGCAAACTATCGAAGAAATTGATCTCAAAGCCACCGAGCGATTCTTGGAAGGTTTTTCAACCATTCGTGAACATTTCATCGAAGTTTTCCGCTCCTTGTTCACCGCCGAAGACGATTGCGATTTGATCCTGAGCCATCCCGAAATGCCCTTGGAATCGTCCATCCAAATCATGGCCAAGCCCAAAGGCAAAAAGCCACAATCCGTCAATCAGTTATCGGGCGGAGAGAAGACATTGACCGTCACTGCCTTGCTTTTTGCCATTTATCTGTACAAGCCAGCGCCTTTTTGCATATTCGACGAGGTGGATGCGCCGTTGGACGATGTAAACATCGACAAATTCAACCGCATGATTCGCCGTTTTTCCAAGGACTCTCAATTCATTATTGTGACCCATAACAAGCGCACCATGGAGACCACCGACCTGATGTACGGGGTGACCATGGTCGAGCAGGGTGTGAGCCGCGTGGTGCCGGTTGATTTTTCGAACCTGAACGAGTACGTCCCTGCCGATCAGGCGGCCGTGCCTGCCTAGGACGGGGGTGTGTTAGGAGAATTTGATGTTACGATCCACCGTGCGTTGGGCAAAGAAGAAGGCGGCTAGGTAGAGGAGGATCGCGGTTGCAGCCAGCGCCCAGCCGTTGACAAGGGCCCATTCGCTCCATGCCAAGCGCAGGGGGACGGCATCCAGGTAATAGGAACCCGGATCAAGGCCAAACCAACGGTAGCGTATCTGGGTGAACATCAAGATGCCTAGGCACAGGTTACCGAGCAACCACCCTTTGAGAACCATTCGCATGCCCAGTTGCCAAACAACCAAGGCCAACGGACCGGACCTCAGCCCCAAGCTTTGAAGGATTCCCAAGCTGTTTTGGCGTTCAAGGAGCAGGATAAACAGGGCGGAGATCAGGTTGACCGCCCCGACACTCGCCAGCAGTAGGAGCAAAACCAAGCGGTTGGTATCAAAAAAATTCAACCATTCAAAGAGGGAAGGCATTTGATCCTGCAGGGTCAGACATTCCTGCTGCACCGGTAGCATGGTTTCTATTCGATTGCGAACCGACGCCATGCTCTCAAAATTTTTTAACTCCAATTCAAGATGGCTGCAGCGATCCGGACCCCATCCCAGGATACGCGACAGAAGGGCCGAGGGCACCAAGGCCACCGGTCGCCCCAATTCACTTTGCATAGGCATTTCAAAAAGCCCCACCACCTTTAAGGAGCGCATTCGCACCGGTTCCTGCATGAAATAAACGGTCAACTTATCCCCAAGCTTGAGGTTGAGATTCCTTGCTACGTCCTTGGGGAGCAATATTTCTTGGGCGTTTGCTTTGGGCCAGCGAGGTAAGGGCCCTTGGACCAGGGTTCCGGCCGGAAAGGGCTGAGGCACCGTGTCCATTCCTTTGAGGAGGAGGCCCTCCATTCCGGCCTTGGTTTGGGCCAGGGCCGGAACCAAAATGACGGGGGAGACGCGCACCACCTCGGGTTCTTGCTCGAGGGTTTGCCGCAGGTCTTGATCCAGCTTGAGGGGTTCTCGGTATTCCTGCTCGG
>CAIOCC010000215.1 GCA_903856555.1 uncultured Bacteroidota bacterium | reverse complement strand
AGACCTTCAGCTTCAATCGGCAGGTGTTTTGAACCACAAGAATTTGTACTTGGATAATGAACCCGCTAGGCACAAACTTCTGGACATGGTGGGAGATCTCACAGTGATCGGCCAGAGAATCAAAGGCCATATCGTGGCTCACAAACCCGGACACCAATCCAACGTCGCCTTTGTCCTGGCCCTAAGGGAGCATATCAAGCGCTCACCCAAATCCCTTGTCAGTCCATCGGGAGACAAGCCCAAGGTGGTCTTTGATACCAACCAAATCATGCAGTTTTTGCCCCATCGCTATCCTTTTCTGCTGGTGGACAAGATCACAGAGATTTCGGATACCCATGTTGTTGGCATCAAAAATGTAAGCATCAATGAATCCTTTTTTCAGGGACATTTTCCGGGAAACCCGGTCATGCCAGGTGTGTTGACGATTGAAGCCTTGGCCCAAGCCGGCGGAGTCCTTTGCCTGAACTTGATGGATGATCCAGGAGGTTATTGGACCTATTTTACGCGCATTGACAAGTTAAAATTCAAAGGTAAGGTCCTACCAGGGGATACCCTTATTCTCAAATTAAACCTGATGGAACCCATTCGAAGAGGAATTTGCCGCATGGAAGCGACCGCCTACGTTGAGGACCAAAAGGTTGTGGAAGCCGAATTAATGGCCCAATTGGTCCGCAAATCATGAGCACACTCAGCCACATTCATCCCAAAGCCAGGATTGGCAAGGGAACCCATATCTCCCCCTTTGTGACCATCGAGGAGGATGTCATTATCGGGGAAAATTGCTGGTTAGGCCCCAACTGCACCGTGATGAACGGGGCCCGCATTGGGGACAAGGTCCAGGTATTTCCGGGCGCTGTTATTTCGGCCCCTCCCCAAGATCTCAAATACCGGGGCGAACCCACCCTAACGCGCATTGGAGACCGTTCCATTATCCGAGAATGCGTGACCATTAACCGAGGGACCACCGACCGCAACGAAACCGTAGTGGGCCGGGACTGCCTCTTAATGGCCTATACCCACGTGGCCCATGATTGCTTGTTGGGGGACCATGTTATTATGGCCAATCTGGCCACCTTGGCTGGACATATCACCGTTCACAACTGGGCCATTCTTGAGGGCTTGGTGGCTGTGCAACAATTTTTAACGATCGGGGAACATAGCTTTGTAGGCGGAGGCAGCTTGGTGCGCAAAGACGTTCCGCCCTTTGTCAAATGCGCCAAAGAGCCCCTTTCTTTTGCCGGGGTCAATGTGATCGGCCTGCGACGCCGAGGCTATAACGAAAACGAAATCAGGCTCATTGAAGATGTGTACCGGATCATCTATGTACGCGGTTACAACATAACACGGGCTCTTGAGCAGGTCGAAATCGATGTTGCTCCTTCCAAACTTAGGGACCGCATTCTTCAATTTGTTCGACATTCCAGCGCTGGGGTGATTCGAGGCATGCTTGAATAGGTTTTTTTTGATTTTGGTACGTGAGCTCCGACCCAACAAAGAATCCCAAAACGCCGGTTCTAGAAGCCTGTGGAATAGGGAAACATTACCAAGGTCAATGGCTCTTTCATTCCTGGAATGCCGTGCTGGAACCGGGTCAAGGCCTGGCCCTTACCGGCGCCAACGGTAGTGGCAAGTCCACCCTGCTGCAATGCATCGGAGGCTTGATTCGCCCCGATATCGGCGTCATCACGTGGGATGGCGAAAAGGAACAAATACCTGCTTGTTCCCTGGCCGCACCCTATTTGGATATCCCCACCGAATACACCTTAAACGAATTGGTGACTTTCCATTTTAGTATCAATCCATTAAAATCCGGCGCCGATCCTTTTTTGCAATTACGGCTCTGCCATCTGGACCCTACCTCCAATCTGTTGTTAAAACATTACAGTTCCGGCATGATCCAGAGGGTCAAGTTGGTCCTTGCGTTGTTGACCGATGCCCCCATTCTCCTCTTGGATGAGCCGCACAGCCACTTGGACCGGGAGGCCCAGGCTTGGTTTCAGCAACTTTTGTCCACTTCCATTGCAGGCAGGATCTGGGCGATGGCCTCCAACGACCCGACTGAATACCGGCTATGTAGCGCCGTCTTTGATTTGGGATCCCATCCGCACTAAACAGTCCCTTCCTAGGCCCTGCGTGTCCAGGTCCCCGATCCATTTCTTTGGAGTATCCCGGCCGATTCCAAAGCAAAAAGAGAGCGCACAAAGCCCGGATAATCCCCCTGATGCAATTCCAAAAGCCGATCGGCCGAAGCTTCTTCCAAAACCGCCACGCCACGTAGCATTCGCTCGGCTCCTTCGCTAAGCATTCGACCCGATGCAGGCAGTCCTTCCAGTGTTCGTTGGACCCCTCTCGCCGCTTTGACACCTTGCAGTTGGGCATCCACCGCGGTTCCCGCAATCAAACGATGGGCATCGGCCCTGCCGTCTTCGAGCCGAGGCCTCAAAGGCCAATTTTGCCAAACCCTGAGATCGTAAGGCGAACACAAAAGCTGAGCCTGCCCGGACAAGGCCAAGCGTAGGCATCCACGGTAGCCCTGATCCGTCACCCGCCCCGGAAAGGCGTAGACCTGCCGATCGTAATCATTCGCAAAACGGGCCGTAATCAAAGCACCCCCTCGGGCTGCAGCCTCTGCCACCAAAACAAGGGGACAAAGTCCCGCAATGATGCGGTTGCGTCGTGGAAAAAGACGGGCATCCGGTCCCTGCAAGGCCCTGGTTTCGGTCAGGATGGCCCCGCCCGCCGCCACCATCCGCTCGCCGAGACCCTTGTGTTGAGGCGGGTAGTGCGTGCCCAATCCATTGGCAGTGACCGCCATGGTTACAAAACCCATTTCCAAGGCCAACTCGTGGGCATGTCCATCCACGCCGAGAGCCAATCCGCTAACAATGATGGGTTTGGTGTCTTGTGGGATCCAAGCATGCGCCAATTCCTCCATGAAGGCCCGCAGGATGGTGCTTCCGTATTGACTCATATTCCGGGTACCAACAACAGCCAATGCATAGCGGTAATCCAGAGGCAGATGCCCTTTGACAAACAAAACCACCGGAGGGTCGTGGCATTCGCGGAGGTATTCCGGATATTCGGGGTCTACCAAAGAAACCCACCTCAACCCCATCGCTTCCCCCAATTCCCATTCACGGCGGGCCATGCTGAGGGCATCTTGCAGCAAGCGTGGTCCATCAGGCCCGGATAGAACACGGGACAGATTCATTCCCCACGCGCCACAACGACTCAAGGCCGCCGAGTCTGCTCCCAACAAGGCCTCGGCGCTCCCCATGCTTTCCAGCAGACGTTTCATGGCTACCGGCCCGGTACCCGGCAGAGTCGAGAAGGCCCACAAGCCCGTTTGAATGTCCTTGTTCATAGGTTTTATTGCTAAATTCGGTTTTTGAAGTCCGGCTTTGTTTGCAATAATTCGACCTTCCTTTTGGGGTTTCCTTGGGGCACTGATATTCTGTGCATTGCGCGTTGTCGCCCAGGATAGTCCACCCAAGGTTTCCCCCAACCTACCCACCAGAGACACGGTTTGGAACAGCCACCTACGGGTTTTGCAACCGGTGGTGATCACCACCTCCCGGTTGGTTCAGCGTCCCGAACGTTCCACGGCCAGTTTGGGTCTATTGACCAGACAAGATGCCGAGACCTTCAACAGCCTCACCCCCGAAGATGCCCTCAATCGAATGTCCGGGGTTTACAGCCTGAGGGGTCAACTAAGCATTCGGGGTAGCGGTGGTTTTACCCTCAATGCAGGAAGCCGGGCACTGATGCTTTTGGACGGGCTACCCCTGCTCTCGGCGGATGCGGCCGAGGTGCATTGGAAACTCCTGCCCACCGAACAATTGGAACAAATAGAGGTTCTCAAAACCGCTGGATCCGCCCTCTACGGTTCCTCCGCTCTGGGCGGGGTGGTTCATTTTCGAACCCGGAAGCCCGGCGCTGAACCGCTGAACTTGATAAGCGGATTCACCGGTGTCTACGCCGATCCCCCCTCGTTTCATCGCAACCCATGGGGTCGTTCCAATTACCCGACCTTCAACGGACTATCCTACCTGCACAGTGCTCGGTACGGCAGCACCGAAGTCACCGGTAGCTTCCAAGCCGTCGCGGATCAAGGCTTTCGCATCGGTGAGACCAGCAAACGCCTCCGCGGTGGCCTGAACCTCCGTCACGCTATTGGAAGAGGATGGACTGCCGGACTGGCCGGACATTTCCTGATCGACTCCATGCGCTTGTTTTCGATCTGGAAAAGCGATACCGATGCCTTTGTTCCTGCCGATGGCTCCACCAATCCCCAAATCAACCGCCGATGGATCGTGGACCCGTCGATCACCTACCTCAGTGCTCATTTTCAATTCAGATGGCTCAACCGCACCTACTATTCCTATAATAATTTTAACAACGAAGATTTTGCGCTGGCTTTGATGACTTACAGCGAGCCCACCCTGCGTTGGATTCTACCATCCCAGAACATTTCGTTGATGCTTGGCGCTGTTTATCAACAAAATACCATTGATTCCAAAAACCTATACCGCCAACAAGGCTCATCCCAGCAGGCGGTTTATGCCCAGGCAGATTACCAAGAAAACCGCTGGACATGGGGTGCAGGTATGCGCATGGAACGTTATGTTACGAACGGACTAGAACGGATGGCCTTGCCTCAAATCAGGACTTCGTTGAATTATCAGCTTGTGAAAGCCGGTCGCTTGAACAAAAGATTTCAACCCCCTGCCTTCGATTCGATTGAAATTATACCGTTATGGATTGACCCAACGCCCAACCCGGCGCGGGGTGGATTCCTGAGGGCTTCGATTGGTCAGGGCTTTCGCTTACCAAGCATCGCGGAACTTTATTCCAATTCCAAGATTGGAGGCGTGCGTATCCTGGGTGATAGCACCTTGGATGCCGAACAAAGCTGGTCTGCTGAGGTGGGCTATATGCATCGCTTTGGTCGTAGCGAACTGCAACCTGAACTGGACATAGCTTTTTTTCATTCCTTTTATCGCAACCTGGTGGAATTTAATTTTGAAGTGGCCCTACCGGCGGTGTACGATGCCCAGGATTCCGCCTGGTTCAACGACCCTAGCCTTAGCACCGAAGAAAAAAACTCCCGGCTCTTCCAAAAATACGCTCGCTTCAAACCGATGGGTGTACCGGAAGCCATGATACAAGGCGTTGAGGCTCAATTCAGCGGCAGCCTTCCGCTGCCCAAAGGAATGTTCCAATACCGGCTGGGTTATACGTTCAGCAACCCGTTGAATCTGCGTCCACCGGCCTTTGATTCTACCTACAATTCCACCCTGACGGATTTGATGAGGTTCTTGAAATACCGATACCGTCATTTGTTACGAGCCGAATTTTCTGTCCACAAGGGATCCTGGACCTGGACAACCCAAGTTCGATACAATTCCATTCCCTTGAATATTGACAAGGACTATTACCGTTTTATACCGGGACTGCTGGACCACCGCATCCGAACCCGTCACGGGGATTGGATGGTGGATCTAAGGCTTGGTTGGACCGGGTATCAGGGACGCTACCGTTTTAATTTCATCGTCCGCAATGCCCTCAACAGGAGTTGGATGCCCGTGCCCGGCAATATCGGGGAACAACGTAATTTTCAAGTTCAATGGACCGTACAACTCTGAACGCGCTTTCCCATAGGGCCGTCGAATCTCTACGTCGAACCCTGCTGACCGCCTTGTTGTTGGGATTGGCCTCCTTGGCAACCATGGCCCAGGAACGGGGGGGCGTGCTTCGTGGCAAAGTGATAGATCGTGTGTTGAAAAGCCCCCTGCCTGGGGCCAATCTGCAATGGATGTGCCCTGCCAAGGATTTTACGACCCCACCAACCATCGCGGGTACCGCCAGCATGGGCGACGGGACCTATGAACTTCGGGTACTCCCGGGTTGCTCGCTGAGGGTTAGTGCCATCGGTTACCAAACACGATGGATTTTGGTGCCATCCTCACCGTCGAACGAAGCCATCAAGCAATT
>CAIOCC010000214.1 GCA_903856555.1 uncultured Bacteroidota bacterium | reverse complement strand
TTTTGAAGATGGAGACCCTGGCGGTGCTTCCCTACGATCAATGCCTTTCTCGTTTCCCGGCCTACCTGCAACAAGCCGATATGGAGAGCAACGGAAAATCGGTGGACCGCCATGGAAATCCGTTGACCTACCACAGCGGGCCGGTGCTTTGGGGCGAGCCCGGGACCAACGGTCAACATGCCTTTTATCAACTGATCCACCAGGGCACGGTTCGGGTCCCTTGCGATTTTATTTTGGCGGCCAATACCCATTACCCCGGAGGCCCCCACCATCGCTACCTCAGCGCCAACGCCTTTGCCCAGGCCCAGGCCTTGATGCAGGGTCGTAGCCTCGACGAAGTGCGTGCCGTTTCTGCAGGCTCCCCCAACCCTGCCGAAGCCTACCAAGTCTTTGAGGGGAACCGTCCCAGCAATTTTCTACTGTGCCAACGCCTGACCCCGGCAGCCTTGGGGGCTTTGGTGGCGATGTATGAGCACAAAATTTGGGTTCAAGGGGTGGTGTGGAATGTGTTTAGTTACGACCAATGGGGGGTGGAGCTGGGCAAAATCCTGGCGGGGAGGGTCCTGCCCCTCCTGGAGGAGGAACAGCAAGGGGACGTACCGGGCGTTGATTCGTCCACCAAGGCCTTGGTGGCACGGTGGCAACGTTGGCAGGATGGCCGTGAAAAGCCTAAGGGTTCCTAACGCTCAAACAACAGGCTGCCGATGCGCAGCATGGTACTGCCCTCTTGCAGAGCGATGGAATAGTCCCCGGACATCCCCATGGAAAGCACGTCAAAACCTGAATCCTTGGCGTAAAATCGCTGCTTGACGCGGTCTGAAAAATTTTTGAGGAAGGCAAACTCGGGTCGGGCATCCTCGCTTTGATCGCTGAGGGTGGCCATGCCCATCAAGCCGCAAGGACGTAGGTTGGGGTAGGTAGAAGGGGGGCGTTCCTCCAGGAATTGAAGGAGGGATTCGGGTTCAAATCCGTGTTTGGTTTCTTCTTGAGCAATGTGCACTTGCCACAGGATGCCGACTTGTCGATTGGCAGCTGCGGCTCTTTTTTGGATTTCATCCACCAGGCGTGGGCTGTCCACGGAATGGATCAAATGAACGTAGGGGAGGATGGTTTTGACTTTGTTGGTCTGAAGGTGACCGATAAAATGCCATCGGATATCTGCGGGGAGCTCGCGGGCTTTGCTTTGGAGTTCCAGCGCATGGTTTTCCCCAAAATCCCGATGACCGCGATCGTAAAGTTCCCGAATTTCATCCACCGACCTGGTTTTGGACACGGCGACGAGGGTGCAAGCGGGGTGATTGCGCAATTCGTTCTGAATCCGGTCCCAAGGGGAGGAATCCGATGGAGGGGCTTGGGACGGTGTCATGGTTTGCATGGGGACAAAATAAAACATCCGTACCTTCGTGAAGATGTTCTGGCTTGAATTTATGGGGAATTGCTTGCGCCTTGCTTCGCCGCTTCGGGTCGGAATCCTGGGTATGTTGCTTTTGGTCGCCTGCCAAGGCCCCTCCGAAGCACCCTCCCCCCATGACCTACCGGGACAGGGGCCTGAAAAGGACAGCTTGCCTATCCCCGAGGATGATCGCCCGCTTTTGCCACCCGATTCCATGGCCCTGGCCATGGTCCGAATCCAATTGGCCGAAGCATACCGGGCTCGCTACTATATCACAAGGACCGGCGATAGTCGCTCAAACCTGGGCATGGAGCCCTTGTACAACGCGGCCCTTCAACCATTGGGCCTGACCATGCCTCGCTTCGAAGCCAGTTTCCGGTATTACTTGACCAACGAACCTCAGACCTTGCAGGCCTTGATGGATCGTTGCGATCTAATGTTGCAACAACAGGAATGGAAGAATCCTTGAGGCGTTTGTATCCGGAGAGCGCATGGTCAACCCTTGAACTAGACCGCATACGAGAGGCGGTCGCCGAGCGATGCCAGACCCTTACAGGACCCGCGGTCCTGGATGATTGGATGGTGCCCTTGCAGGAGACAGATCTGTGGAAAGGTCGACAGGCTTTGTACCGCGACTGTTTGCAGGCTTTTCAACACGGTCGTTCGTGGCCGGCCTTGCGATGGGAAGCCACCATGAACCAAGCAACCCTTTGGTCCAAAGATGGTTATGTCCTAACCGAGGAGGATTTATGCGCCATGGGCGAAGGGGTTCAATCGGCGGTGGCCTGGGAAAAGGCGGTTTTTGGGACAGGCGATGGGTTTTCGTCTGCTTGGGCCGACGAACGAGGGGCTTTGGCATCCTTGGAGTCGGTGCTCCGTGCTCTCAGTGGTTTGGTCGGAAGAGACGGCCAATTGTTGGCCCAGGCCAGCCCGTTACTGGCCCGACTGATGGTTCAGCAACAACGCAAAACCCAGGAATTGCGCGATACCATGGAGCAGCTGTGGAAGCGTTACCGCGAAGCCGGATGGGCCACCGATTCTGGAGTGACCGTGCGGGATGATCGCTACGTTCTGGTCTTGAACAGCGAGGGCCGCAAAAACGTTTCCGGCCTGGTTCACGATGTATCCGCAACGGGGCAGCATTTCTACACCGAACCCGCCGAAGTCTGGACTCTTAACAACGGATTGAGGGAACAGGAATGGGAAATACGAGCCGAAAAGTACCGGATTCTTCAAAAGTTAAGCCGGGACATTCGCTTGCTCGAACCGGATTGGCGGGGATGGTCCGGGCTGATGGCCCGTGCCGATGCCGTCCAAGCGGTCTGCTCCTGGTCCTTGGGCCTGGGCCCGGTTCGATTTCCCGATTGGATGCCCGTCGGTCGTCGTTGGGTTGATGTTCGGCACCCCCTTTTGGTTTTGGAGTGCAAAAGTCGAGGGACCCAGGTTGTCCCCTTTAGCTGGAGCCTGGACCAAGAACAGCGCATCCTGGTGGTATCAGGCCCCAATGCTGGAGGCAAATCCGTTTTCCTCAAAACCGTGGCTTTGTCCCAACTTTTGTTTCAATTCGGCTGGCCCCTGTTGTGTGGGGAGGGAAGTGCCTGTTCGCTGGTTCGTACGGTGATTTTGGGGATGGGGGATCGTCAGGATTTGCACCAAGATTTGTCAACCTATGCGGCTCATCTCCAATTGATGGCCTATGCCCTGCGTCAGGCAGGACCCGAGGATATGGTCTTGTTGGACGAATTTGGTTCAGGGACCGACCCGGCCCTGGGCGGAGCCTTGGCGGAAGCCATGCTCGAAACCTGGTTTGAGTCCGGCCCCACGGTTTTGTTAAACACCCATTACGGAAACCTCAAACGATTGTCGTCCCGCTGTTCGGCGGTGTTGGATGCCCGTATGGGCTTTGATTTGACCACGTTGCGTCCCACGTACCGACTTTTGGTCGGTGCTCCAGGTTCGTCTTATGCCAACGAATTGGCGGTCCGCGCCGGTTTGCCATCAGAGGTGATGGAGCGGGCCGGACAATTGGCCGATTCGACGGACCTGCGTTCCGAGAAGCTGTTGGTGGAATGGATGGACCAAAAACAAAAAGCCGAGGAGCTGGTGGTTTTGAATCTCCAAAAGGAGGACATCCTGGATCGATTGATTTCCAAGCAGAAAGAATCCAGCGATAACGCGCAACAACAATTAACCGAGGCCTACCGAGATTACCGTAACAAATTACGCCGTCAATTGGAGGAACGCCGTCGCGAGGCCGGTTGGCAGCTTCAGGCTTTTGTAGAAGAGTTGGATCAATTGCGTAGCAAAGCGCTGCCCCGACCCGGGGAAGCCTCCCCACGTACCTCGGCGCTGCAAGCCTTGGATGTTTTGGGCCAAGCCTTGGACGCTTTGAATCAACCCGAGGCCTCCACCGAAAATCCTGAACAAGTCCCCGCGGATAACGGGTCTATTCCCTTTGTTACGGGGCAGCGGGTGGTGCTGAAGGAAGGGGGACCGGTGGGGGTGGTTCTGCGTAGCGATGCCGAGGCGGTTGAATGGACCGTGGATTCGGTGCGAATGCGGACCCTTCCTCACAAACTTCGCTTGGCCGATCGCCAGGCTGTTGCGCCGCCATCCTATCCAGCGCGGCCTCGGTTCCCGTCCACTTCAACCCCAGCCGCCATTTCGAGAGAAAGAGAAGGGACCGAAGGCAAGGCCCTGCTTCCGTCGGATCTGGTTCTTGATTTGAGGGGTCTGCGCATTCACGAATGGGAGCGGCCTTTGCAGCAACGCTTGGACCGGGCCTTGGTTTCTGGCGAGGACCGACTTTTTATTCTCCACGGCAAAGGCAGCGGGGTTCTCCGGCAAGCCATCCGGGTCTATCTGGGCCGTCAGCGTCATGTGAAGTCGCTCAGGGATGCCCCCGATGAACAAGGGGGATCGGGCTGGACCTGGGTGGACCTCGGGTCTTGAAGACGATGTATTTTTACGGGTATTCAAACCCATGAACAAGGTATTTACGGACGCTCTATCAGCCCTGCATGATTTGCAGGACGGGACCACCCTGATGCTGGGAGGCTTTGGCCTTTGCGGTATCCCCGAGCATTGCATCAGCGCCCTGGTCCAAAAAGGGGTGCGCAACCTCACCTGCATTTCGAACAATGCCGGCGTGGACGATTTTGGTTTGGGTTTGCTCTTGCAAAACCATCAAATCCGCAAAATGATTGCCAGCTATGTGGGTGAGAATGCCGAATTCGAACGGCAGTTGCTGTCCGGCGAATTGGAGGTGGAATTGATACCCCAAGGCACCTTGGCCACCCGTTGCTTAGCCGCTGGTTACGGTATGCCGGCCATTTATACGCCGGCTGGGTACGGGACCGAAGTTGCCGAGGGCAAGGAAACCCGGGTCTTCGGGGACAAAACCTACCTCTTGGAAACCGCCTTTGAAGCCGATTATGCCTTGGTCAAGGCTTGGAAAGGGGATCGTTTGGGCAACCTGGTTTTTCGGGCCACCTCTCGCAACTTCAATCCACTCATGGCGATGGCCGGCAAAATAACGATCGCCGAAGTCGAAGAATTGGTCGAACCGGGGGACTTGGATCCGGATCATATTCATGTCCCCGGAATTTATGTCCATCGAATCTTTGTTGGAACAAATTACGAAAAACGAATTGAACAGAGGACCGTCCGGGCCCGTTCCTGAGTAACCTGCTATGTTGGACAAAAACGGTATCGCCCGCACCATCGCCCGCGAATTACGCGACGGCTACTATGTCAATCTGGGCATTGGCATTCCCACCTTGGTGGCCAATTTTATTCCGGAAGGGATGGATGTGCAGCTGCAATCCGAGAACGGATTGCTGGGCATGGGCCCCTTTCCCTGGGAGGGCGAAGAGGACCCGGATTTGATCAACGCGGGCAAGCAGACCATCACCACTTTGCCCGGTTCGGTGTTTTTTGATTCCGCTATGAGCTTTGGCATGATCAGGGCCGGCAAGGTGGACCTCACGGTTTTGGGGGCCATGGAGGTTTCCCAAAACGGCGATATTGCCAATTGGAAAATTCCTGGCAAGATGGTCAAAGGCATGGGTGGCGCTATGGATTTGGTGGCTTCTGCCCGACATATTGTGGTGGCGATGCAACATGTGAACAAAGCAGGGGAATCCAAACTCTTACCCGCATGCACCCTGCCGCTCACCGGATTGGCTTGTGTCCAAAAAGTGGTGACGGAATTGGGGGTTTTTGGGTTTGATCCACAAGGGTTTGTGCTCCTAGAACGAGCACCCGGTGTGGGGGTTGAACATATCAAATCCCATACCCTTGGCTTTTTGACGGCCCACGGTTCGGAGCCCGAAATTACCTGGCCATGATCCACTGGGAGGTTCGTCCGGCCTTTGCCGAAGATGTTCCGACGATTCATGCCCTCATCGCTGAATTGGCTCTTTACGAAAAAGAACCCGAAGCCTTTGTGCTTAGTCAGGAAGATTTGTTAAAACACGGGTTTGGTCAGACACCACCGTTGTTTGAAGTCCTCGTGGCCGATGGGGGTGCGGACGGTTTGTTGGGCATGGCCATGGTTTATACCAAGTATTCCAGTTGGCGAGGTCCTTGTTTGTTCTTGGAGGATTTGGTGGTGCGCGAACCTTACCGACGATTGGGGGTGGGCAAAGCCTTGCTCACCGAAGTTTTGACTTTGGCGGCCAACCGGGGCATGGACCGCGTGGAATGGATGGTCTTGGATTGGAACGAACCCGCCCATGCCTTCTACCGGGCCATAGGGGCCGAACTCTTGCGCGAATGGTGGCCTTACCGGGTCAGTGGCTCCGCCCTTGCGTCCTACAGACGCAGCCTTCATGTTGGTTCTCAAACAGTATAAACCGTGCTGGTATTCAAGTTTGGCGGGGCTTCGGTCCAAGATGCCGAGGGGCTGCGACGCTTGTTGCGTTTGGTCCAAACCTATGGAGGTGATTCGTTGTGGATTGTTGTCTCTGCGATGGGGAAGACAACCAACCTTTTGGAAAACGTGGTCCAAGCTGTTCGCGATGATCGTTGGCCCGAGGCCATGGAGTTTTGGGGACAAATTCGGGAAGCCCACCTTGAACGCATTCGGCCCCTACGCCTGGAGTCCGGACCGATGTCTTCGTCCCCGGAATGTCCCGACCTGGAACAGGTTCTGGATACTTGGATGAATCGATTGTTGGAGGAATTGCACGCTTTGCGGGGTTCCCAGCTCTCGTACAATTGTTTTTATGATCAAGTGGTGGGCTACGGAGAACTCCTTTCCACGGCTTTGGTATCGGCCTATTTTGAGCAAAACAAATGGGGACATCGCTGGGTAGATGCTCGGGATCTTTTGGTAACCGATGCCACCTGGCGAGATGCCCGCATTCAGTGGGACGTAACGGTGCAACGAATACAAGAGGTCCAAAGCCAAAGTCTGCGCAATCAAAAGGGTGTAACATGTGTTTTGACCCAAGGTTTCATAGGCAGGGACGGTGTCAGTGGACGAAGCACCACCCTGGGACGAGAGGGTTCGGATTTTACAGCTTCGGTGATCGCCCATGCGCTGCATGCCCGTGAATTATGGGTTTGGAAAGACGTGGACGGGGTCATGGATGCCGATCCCCGGCTCTTCCCGATGGCCAGGCTTTTGCCCACCCTTTCGTACCTCGAAGCCGTGGAAATGACGTATTACGGAGCGACGGTGATTCATCCCAAAACCATCCAACCCCTTCAGAACAAAGGGATTCCCTTGCGGGTTCGGTCTTTCCTTCATCCGGAGGCCCCCGGGACCCTGATCGGAGGAACGGACAACACCGACCAAAGGCATTCTTGTGTGATCGTCAAAAAAAACCAAGGGCTGTTGGAATTGGTTTCCAAGGATTTCTCGTTTATATCGGAGGAAGGGTTGTCCATGATTTACCGAGCCCTTTACGAGCAAGGCCTCAAGGCCAATCTTGCTCGGCATACCGCGGTGTCTTTCAGCTTGGTGGTGGACAACGACCGCTATAAACTACAACCGGTACGCGATGCTTTGTCGCCTTTTTTTGAAATCCACTTGACCGAAGGCCTCTCCTTGTGGACCCTCATGCATCAATCGGACAAAATGCGTCGAGGGCTTTTGTCCGGTAAGCAATGGCTTTTTGAGCAACATCTGAACGACATTTACCAATATGTGGTGGTGGAATAAATGGTCCATCCAAGGCGTGATAACCTTGGTTTGGGGACTGCTCCAGTTGGGATGCGGGCCCGTCCAGGCCCAAAACCAGGCCCAGCCTACGTCTGTGCATCGCTGTGGCTACCCAGCCCTGTTGGAACAGATTCAGGCGGATCCACAACGGTACCGCCAAATACAGACGATGCGAGCCCTGCGTTCATCGGGTGCGCATTCACCCCATGTCCGCCAGGTTCCAACAACGGAGGGTGGCGAATCGATGATCGTCCTGCCGGTGGTTTTTCATGTGATGCATGCTCCGTCCGATACGGTGGTGGGTCAGGGAACCAACCTAAGCGATGAACAAATTCAATCCCAATTGGTCGCCCTGAATCATGATTTTGCTCGCAAAGCGGGCACCCGCGGTTTCAACCAAATCCCCGTGGGTGCGGATGCCAAGGTGGTCTTTGTGCTGGCCGGACGCGACCCTCAGGGTCAATGGCACAAGGGCATTAACCGGGTTCCTTACGAGGCTTCGATGGCGCATCCGATGGGGGGCGATTTGGCCATGAAAGACCTGAGTCGTTGGCCGGTGGATCGGTATGTGAATATCTGGGTGGTCGGACGCATCCAGTTGGGGGTCCTGGGCTATGCTTGGTTGCCTTCCATGTTGGTGGGGGATCCCCAGTACAATCGTGCCGACGGGGTGGTGCTATCAGCACAAGTAACGGGCTCTATGGATTGGGTACCCCTGGGTCAGTCCTTGAACCTTCACCCTGTCTATGCGTACGGTCGCACCCTTACCCATGAGATGGGCCATTACTTGGATCTTTACCATACCTGGGGTGACGGGGATTGCACGGTGGACGATGAGATCGAAGACACACCCAATTGCGATGGTCCCTTGTTTGGCTGCCCGTCCGTGGCCCCGGTCGATTGTCCGCCGGCCCTGCCTCGGATGATATCCAATTACATGGACTATACCGACGATGATTGCATGAATGTATTTACCCAGGGTCAAGTGCAGCGTATGCGGCAAAGTTTGGGAACCTTGTATCCGTGGCGTGCGGTGTTGATGAGCGATAGCAACCTCGCCAGGGCGGCCGTAACACCGGTCACCGCTCCGTACCCTGCGGTTTTGGTTCGGGTCAACGGGGGGGAGGCAGGGAACTGCGCGGTTAACGATACCCTGGGTGGCAACAGCGACCGATTGCGTTTGATGGACAACCGAGGACTGGGCATGGATTCCACGAACCTAGCCCTCCTTCCGGCGGTTGACGATGAGGCTGGATTGCGGGTTTTGAGCCAAACCGTTCCCACCGATGCCTTTGGATTTGCCACCTTTGGGGCCCTGAGCGGTCCACGACCTGGTTTGAACCGAATGCAGGCGACCACGGATGGCGCAACCCTGGGGGGATCATCGCCCGTTCTGGTCCTGGAATGGACAGCCAGTGCCGAGGCTCGCTTGTACCCCAATCCCTTTGAGCAAAATCTGTACATGCAATGGCCTGAAACCGATTCGGTGGATTTGTCTTGGACCCTGGTGGATAGATTGGGAAGAGAATGCGGGCGGGGGACCTATACTGGGGAGGCTTTTTGGTCCTTGCCGGTGGAGGAATTACCGGCCGGCATTTTTGTTTTGCGCTTGGATTACGCCGGGGGTCGAACCCAAGAAACCCATCGATTGGTCAAACGATAGGTCCAAAAAAAAAGCCCGGCGTTTGCCGGGCTTCGTGAAAACCTCCTGGGGAGGAATCGTGATTCGGTTCGAATTAACCTTTGGCTGCGCTCACTTTGATTTTGAGGTCGACCATATCGTTGATGAACTTGTCACCTAGGTTCTTGAAGATGTTCTTGGAACCATAAACAACATTCCACTGGGTGCGATCGATGCTCAAAGAGCCTTCGGCGCTGAGGCTACCTTCGGAAAGGGTGACCTTGGCGGGGAAGCTAACACCTTTGGTGGCTCCCTTGAGGGTCAAGTTGCCGGCAATGGTATGGGTATTTCCCAAGGAATCAGGCGTTGCAAGGGCCGTAGCCGATGACAAGGCAAAAGTGGCACTTGGGAAAGAATCGGTTTGAAAGAAGTCGGGGGACTTGAGGTGTCCAGCGAGGTCGGCGTTCATTTTGGCATCGGTCAGATCCAAAACAGTCAGACTGTTCATGTCAATGGTGAATTGAGCGGCTGAAATGCCGTTGTTTTCGACCATAAAAGAGCCTTCGGATACTTTGAAGGTACCATTGTGCTTGCCGGTAGGTTTGGAACCGACCCATTCAATGGTTCCTTCGGTGAGGAGAAGGGTGTCGGCACCGGCACCGGCTTGGCCTTCGGCCATCGGATCGGTGGCATCACCACCTTGGTTGTTGCATGCACTGAGGCTGATAGCCAAGCTGCCAATGGCGAGAAAAAAGAGGTTTTTGAACATAATAAAAAGGGTTTTTTAAGAGAACGCAAAACTAAAAGAAAGGTTTGCAATCCCCAAGCATTCGGGTAAGGTGTAATTTTGATAGAATAAACCTATTGTTTTGAATTTTTTGGAGGAATCGGCGCAGCCCAACAACGAGCCAAAAGACCCTGCGCGCATCTCAGAGCCCTTTTACAACCCCTGGCAGACGGTTTCATCGACCGAAGTCTACCGGAATCCTTGGATTCAAGTTACCGAACACCGGGTCATCCGACCCGATGGAAAGCCCGGAATCTACGGTGTTGTGGCATTTCAAAACTTGGCGGTGGGGGTTTTGGCCCTGAACGATGAAGGGTTCCTGGTTTTGGTTGGGCAATGGCGTTACCCCTTGGGGGCCTATTCTTGGGAAATCCCGGAAGGCGGTTGCCCCCTGGGCCAGGACCCCTTGGAAACAGCCCAACGCGAGTTGCGTGAAGAAACCGGCTTGGTGGCCCATGAATGGAAATCGATGTTACGGATGCATTTGTCCAATTCGGTGAGCGACGAGGCGGCGGTGGTTTTCGTGGCCCGATCCTTGAGGCAGGGCGTCGCTGAACCGGAAGGCACCGAAAAACTGATGGTTCGTTGGGTTCGACCCACGGAAGCCTGGGACATGATTCAACAAGGTTTGATCACCGATTCGATTTCGGTGGCTGCCATTCAACATTTGTTGCTGATTCATCCCGAACTTGGAACGTCCGCCTCCACCAAGATCTAATCCTTCTTTTTCTTTTAAAACTCGATATGAAATCACGTATGACGAAATGGTACACAGGACTTGGGGCCTTACTCTTATGCCTAGGTTTTTCCGAAGTCACCCTGGCTCAGCAAAGACCTCGTAACATTATATTTATTATTGGCGATGGGATGGGGCTTCACCAAGTTTCGGCGTCCTACCTGCACCAAACACGGCGTGAACCGTCCGAGCCCTGGAATATGGCTCGCTTTCCGTTCATCGGTTTGGCCTCGACCACGGCATCCGATGCCTTGATTACCGATTCGGGTGCAGGTGCCACCGCCCTGAGCACCGGTCGCAAAACCTACAACGGGGCGGTTGGAGTGGGACCCGATACCTTGCCATTGCCCACGATCTTGGAATTAGCCGCCAAGGCTGGCAAAAAGACTGGCATGTTGGTCACCTCCGAAGTCACCCATGCGACCCCCGCTTCTTTTGCAGCGCATCGCAAGGACCGCGATCTGGTCGAAGACATTGCCCTTGATTTGAGCCGTGCCCCTTTGGATTGGTTGGTGGGTGGAGGCCGGAATCATTTTGTTAATCGTCAGGATCAGCGCGATCTTTTGTACGAAATGAGCGAGGCCAGCGGTGTCCTGCCGGTGAATACGACCCCGGAGGTTTTGTCGCCCCGATTGCGTCCGATTGCCACTCCCTTGATCGCTCTTTTATGGGATGGACCGGCTCCTTCCATCTTGCAGGGTCGTGATCCCCAATTGATGAGCATGTTGGCGGCCAGTGCCTGCCGAGATTTGAATCGGACGCACCGAACAGAGGCGGATTCCGGCTTCTTTTTGATGATCGAGGGTTCTCAGATCGATTGGGGTGGGCATGCCAACGACGGGGAATTTGTGTTGACCGAGACCCTGGATCTGGATCGGGTGGTGGGTGCTGTCTTGGATTTTGCCCAAAAAGACGGGCAAACCCTGGTCGTTCTTACCGCCGATCACGAAACCGGGGGCATGGCCATTCAGAGTGGTTCCCTCGATGGCTCGAATCTGAAATTTGCCTTTACAACCAAAAAACATACCCCGGTCCTGGTGCCGGTTATGTCGTATGGCCCAGGAGCTGAACGTTTTGCGGGTTGGATGGACAATACGGATATCCCCCGCCGCATGGCCGAGCTATGGGCTTTGCCGCTTCGCTAAAGCGGTTCGATTCGACAGGTTCGCATTGGGGTGAACGGACCTCCCTGCCCGGTGAGGGTTAAATGGAAAGGTCGCTGCGGGGGTCCAAAGCCTGGATGACGCCTTTGGCATCCCGAACCAACGAAGAAACGGCATTCACGGGGTCGTGTTCGAAAAAAAGCAGCCAATTTTCGCGCAGAGCGGTTTCCAGGATTTCTTCTTTTTCGATCAGGGTCTGGAGGGGGCGTACATCGTAGGCCATGACCCAGGGTAAGGGCAAATGCGCCGTCGATGGCAAAAGGTCCGCGCAATAAAGCAGGGTGCGACCTCCAAAAGGCACCATGGGCAACAACATCCCATCGGTATGGCCATCCACATGGAGGCAGGGGAGACCGGCGGCGTTCTGGCCGGGGGGGACTTCCTGCAGCTGACCCGAATGGAGGAGCGGTTCGATATTTTCACGCAAAAAGGAGGCTTTTTCCCGGGCATTGGGCCGCGGGTAGGACCAGGCCAGTTGCTTGGCGCCCACCCAGTAGGTGGCGTTGGGAAAGGTCACTTCCATGGTTTGGCCGTCTTCGCCGCGCCGAGTCGCCCCACCGCAATGGTCAAAATGCAGGTGCGTCAGGATGACATCGGTCACGGCCGCCGGGGAAACCCCCGCGTTCTGGACAGCCTGGGCGATATCCACTTCGTCCGACACCCCGTAACGGTTGCGGAACCGGTCATCTTGCTTGCGGCCCATCCCGCAATCGATCACGATCACCCGGGGTCCGTCTTGAACCAGCAAGCAACGGAGGGCCCAGGTGCAGAGGTTGTTCGGATCCGGGGGATTGTACGTGGACCACATCGTGCGGGGTACCACCCCGAACATGGCACCGCCGTCCAATTTAAAATAGCCTGTGTGTAAAATCTGTACGTTCATTGAAAAGGTTGGGTCCAGTGGTTGCGTAAATTTGCCGTATGTCAAAAGTAAGCCCCGGAGCCAAAATTCACCTGATTGCCATTGGTGGGGCCGTGATGCACAATTTAGCCCTGGACCTGCAGTCCGCTGGGTACCTGGTCAGTGGCTCGGACGATCGTATTGACGAGCCCGCCCGCGGTCGATTGGCCACGGCGGGCCTGCTCCCGGAGCCGATGGGGTGGGATGCCTCCCGGATTACCCCGGATCTGGATACCGTGGTCCTGGGAATGCACGCCAAGGCGGACAATCCCGAATTGCAAAGGGCCTTGGAATTGGGGATTCGCGTTTGTTCTTTCCCGGAATTGGTGGGCGAGATGACGGCGAATCAGCAGCGATTGGTGGTGGCCGGCTCCCATGGCAAAACCACGGTGACCTCCATGGTCATGCATGCGCTTCGCTTTCACGGAATCAATTTTGATTATTTGGTTGGTTCGGCGATGCCGGGCTACGAGCGGATGGTTCAATTGGGAACGCAGGCGGCCGCTGTGGTACTGGAAGGGGACGAATACCTGAGTTCGGCCTTGGACCCTCGTCCCAAAATGAGCCATTACAACCCTCATGCAACCGTTGTTACAGGAATTGCATGGGATCATATCAATGTTTTTCCAACAAGAGAATCCTACGAAAAGGTTTTTGCCGACTATATCCGATCCCTGGAGCCCGGTGCCGTGCTTATTTATTTTGAAGAAGACCCCATCCTGGCTCGATTGGTTCAGGAAAACGGGCGGGGTCTTGAACTCAAGCCCTACAAAGCAGCTCCTTATGTGGTGGAGGATGGTTACACCTTCCTCAAAACCAGTTTAGGCAAAATTCCCTTGCAGGTTTTTGGTCGCCATAATATGCATAACATTGCCGCTGCCAGGCAGTTAACGGCCGTTGCCGGACTCGAAAAAGTAGATTTTTATCAAGCCATTGCCTCCTTTCCCGGGTCTTCGCGACGTTTGGAACGAATGCATACCGGCTCCGGTGGAACCGTGGTTCGGGATTTTGCCCATTCACCATCGAAGGTCCACGCTTCTGTTGGGGCTGTGAATGAACAGTTTGGCTCGGACTTTACCGCCGTTCTTGAATTGCATAGTTTTTCCAGCCTCAACCCGGATTACATTCCGGAATACAAGGGCAGCATGGATTTGGCCGGTGTCGCCGCGGTCTATGTTTCGGACGAAGAAGTTCGACGCAAGAAGGGGATACGCTTGGACGAGGATTTTTTGATTCAGGCCTTTGGCCGAAAGGACCTTCGCGTTTTTGCGGATCTACAATCCCTTCAAGATTGGATTCGAATTCAATCCGCCTATCGCCCCCTGTTGATGATGAGTTCCGGTTCATGGTCGGCATGGTCTTGGGAAAAAGAAATCGGGGATTGGTAGGGTTCTAAAACCACAACAAAGAATGGAAAACTATGCATTGGGTAACCTGAGTCTTCAAAGGCCTTTGGTCTTTTTTGACTTGGAAACAACGGGCCTGTCGATAGGTAAGGATCGAATCGTGGAGTTCGCCGGGGTCAAACTCAAGCCGGATGGTACGGTCCAAGAATTGGTTCAGCGCCTGCAGCCCGGCATTCCCATACCGGCCGAGGTTTCCAAGATTCACGGGATTTTTGACAAGGATGTTGAAGACATGCCGACCCTCGAAGAGTTTGCACCCAAAATCATCCAGTTTTTTGATCAAGCCGATTTGGCGGGCTACAACAGCGCCTATTTCGACCTGCCTTTTTTGGTGGATGAAATGCTTCGAATCGACCAAGACCTGGATTTGACCCATTCCCGCATGGTGGACGTGCAGGCGATTTTTCACAAAAAAGAGCCCCGGGATCTCAAAGCGGCTTTGCGCTACTACTGCGGTGCTGAGCTGGAAAACGCCCATTCGGCAGCGGCCGATGCCCGGGCCACTTGCCAAATATTGATTGAGCAATTGAATCGTTACCCTGATTTGCAGGGGAATGTGGATTTTCTTCATCGATTCACAGCTCGTAACAACAAATCCGTGGACTTGGCCGGTCGCATTGTCCGGGATGATCAGGGAATCGAAGTGTTTGGATTTGGCAAATACAAGGGGCAGTCCGTTGAGCAGGTTTTTGGTCGGGATCCGTCCTACTATACCTGGATGATGGGCGGAGATTTTCCTCGCCATACCAAAAAAATCATCACCGCCATTCGCCTGAGAGGGGCTGCATCCGGGTCCTTGTCCTAATCCGACTTTTGGACCATGCTGGTTGAAACACCCACCGTCCTCGAACACCCCCTGGGTCTAGCACTGCCTGCCCAAGCGAAAGCGCCGCGGGTGGCTGTTTACACCTTGGGTTGCAAGTTGAATTACGCCGACGGCTTGTCGATTCGTAAAACCTTTGAGGACCAAGGTTACGAGCCTGTTTCCTTTGAAGAGGGCGCCGACGTTTACATCATCAATACCTGTTCGGTGACCGATAAGGCTGACCGCAAATGTGCCAAAGTGGTACGACAGGCTTTACGCTACGCCCCCCACGCCCAAGTGGCGGTGGTGGGATGTTATGCGCAGTTGCGCCCCGATGAAATTGCCCAAATACCTGGTGTGACCTTGGTTGCTGGGACGGCGGATAAATGGAGGCTGCCACAGCTCCTTCCGGAGGGTGGAGCTCATCGTGTGGTACGCCGACCAATTCAAGAGGCCTTGGACTTTGTACCGGCCCAAAGTTGGGGCGACCGAACCCGCGCCTTTCTCAAGGTTCAAGATGGCTGCGATTATCCCTGTTCCTATTGCACCATTCCAGCCGCCAGGGGCCTGTCCCGTTCCGATCGCTTGGATTCGGTCATCCAGCGTGCCAAGGATTTGGTGAAGAATGGTGCGGTCGAAATCGTCCTAACCGGGGTAAACCTGGGTGATTTTGGAAAAGGCAAAGGAGACCGCGATCGTTATCCCCAAGAACCTCGCCAAGGCTTGGATGCCTTGGTCCGACGCCTCCACCAGGAAGTCGATGCCGAACGCTTTCGTTTGTCCAGTGTGGAACCCAATTTATTGGACGAGGACTTGCTGGTCGCCGTGAAAGAGTCCCCGCGCTTTGTACCGCATTTTCATATTCCCTTGCAGAGTGGAACGGATACCGTGTTGGCACGGATGCGACGGCGTTACCGAACGGACCTCTACCGAGAACGCCTGCTTCGTATTCAAGAGTTGTTTCCGGAGGTCTGCATCGGCGCGGATGTGATGGTAGGTTTTCCGGGCGAAACCGATGCGGAATTTGAAGCCTGCAAGGATTTTTTGGATAGCCTGCCCTTGGCCTACCTCCATGTTTTTTCGTATTCCGAACGACCCGGTACGGATGCCATGGCCATGGGTGCAGCGGTTGCCAATGAACAAAGGGCCTTGCGAAACCAGGTCTTGACTCGATGGAGCTTGGAGAGGGAAAGGGATTTTGCAGAAACTTTTCGAGGTCGGACCCTGCCGGTTTTGTTTGAGAACGAAGCCTACTCGGGAACCTCGGGTTCTCCATCGACCATGCGGGGCTATACGCCTAATTATCTTCGGGTTGAGGCCGTTTATGATCCGCTATGGGCGGGTTCGGTTGTTCCGGTTTACCTGAATCAGCTGGTTCCAGGTTCAACAGAGGTTCGATGGTCAGGGACCATCGTGGCTTGATCCCATCCAGTGGAACGCTTAGGGTGTGGAAGGTCCTTGAGGGACCGGGCAGCCTTGACCCCGCACGGTGGCCTTTCGTGCAGGCGTGTTGGTCCGTAGATCCGGCTTCTGAATCCATTCCTCCAAGCTTTTTTCCCAGGTTTGTGGGTCGCTAGGCAGGGTTTTGGCATCCAGCAAAGGCCCCTGGTGAAGAGTAACGGCCCGTTGATTGGTCAGAAGAATCCAAGGTTGCAAAGGGATGCGGTATACACGCAGATTGTTGGCTCGGGGATCCCGACGCAGAGCCATCGCTAAATTGTGTTCCAACAAATATTTTAGGCAAGTTTGTTCGCTGAGGCTGGAATCGCTAAAGACCGCAATCCAGTGAACTTGCTCGGCCCATTTTTCTTGGCTTCGTTGCAAGGCGGGCAGGGCACTTTGGGTCGCAGGGCAGCGGGGATCCAAAAAAACCTGTGCCACCAAGGTCTGGGCCTGGGCTTGGCCCCAAAGGCTGCCCATCAGGATCAAGAGCAGGCAAAGCGTTTTGAGCAGGGCCTGCCAGGGTCCTTCCAAGAGCCGTAGGTCGGAATTGACTGGCACCAGATAACCGGGTACTCCGGCACCTTCGGCCGCTTCCACATCCCGGCTTCGGTCCCCAATCATCAGGCATTGCTTGGGGTCCAATTGCCAACGATGCAAGGCTTTTTGGATTAGGAGAGGGGCCGGTTTGCGGCAAAAACAGGGCTCGATCTTGGGATGATGGCGGCAGGCATAAATTTCATCCAAAACCACGCCATGGTCGCCCAAGGCCTGGATCATGCGTTGGTGGATGCGGTCCAGGTCCTCGTGGTTGTATCGTCCCAATCCAATGCCACCTTGGTTGGTGACCACCACCAGCCGGTATCCGGCCCTTTGGTAGGCGGACATGACATCGGTAATTCCGTCCAAGAGATGCCAGTCTTCGGGACGGCAGGTGTAATCACCAGGGTCGTGGTTGATGACGCCGTCCCGGTCCAAAAATAGGGCCGCTGGCAAACGTTGGTTTTTGTCTTCCATGCAGGTCAAGCAAAGTAAACCACCAACCCTTAATTTTGGCCATGGACCAGGTATTGATTTTGGATTTTGGTTCGCAGTACACCCAGCTCATTGCACGGCGAGTCCGAGAGATGGAGGTCTACTGCGAAATTTTGCCTTACCACCGCTGCCCTGTGGAACAGGGATCGTGGAAGGCGGTGATTCTGTCGGGTAGCCCTTCTTCAACCCACGACCCCGAGGCCCCCGTTGTCCCTTGGCCCACCTGGTTTGAGGGGGTCCCCGTTTTGGGTATTTGTTACGGCGCCCAATGGCTGGCGGCCAACCGGGGTGGATCGGTCGCACGTTCGGTCATTCGGGAATACGGTCGGGCCGTATTGCAGGTCCATGGTTCGGTGGGTTCTCCGCTCCTCGAAGGATTGTCGGAGGCATCCCAGGTTTGGATGTCGCACGGCGATACCATCGTTCAATTGCCCACCGGGGCTCGGTGCATTGCTTCCACCGAAACGGTTGCCAATGCGGCCTTTGAGTGGACGGATCGTCCGCTGTACGGGATTCAATTTCACCCCGAAGTGACCCATAGTCAAGAGGGCTTTCAGGTCCTCAAGAATTTCGTTTTGAAGATTGCAGGTTTGCAGCCCACCTGGACCGCCGATTCTTTTGTGCGGCAGGCCGTTCAGCAAATTAGAGACCAAGTGGGTGATCAGGAAGTTGTTATGGGAATTAGTGGTGGGGTCGATTCCACCGTCGCCGCGGTCCTACTCCACCAAGCCATCGGGGAACGATTGCACGGCGTGTTCGTGGATAATGGATTGCTGCGCCTCCACGAATACCAAGAAGTGTTGCAGGCCTACCGAGACCTGGGATTGTCGGTTCGGGGGGTGGATGCTCGCCATGAATTTTACCGGGTCTTGGCCGGACTTACGGATCCCGAAGCCAAGCGCAAGGCCATCGGAGCGGCTTTTATTGCCTGTTTCGAAAAGGAGGCCGGTTCCATGCCCAAGGTGGCGTTTTTGGGGCAAGGCACCATTTACCCCGATGTCATCGAATCGGTGTCGGTCCACGGACCATCGGCCACCATCAAATCACACCACAACGTGGGCGGACTGCCCGAGCGCATGAAACTTTCCTTGGTCGAACCCTTGCGCAACCTTTTCAAAGACGAAGTCCGCAAGGTGGGGCGTGCCTTGAACATCCCGGATGCGTTGCTGGATCGCCATCCCTTTCCCGGTCCCGGTTTGGGAATCCGGATTTTGGGGGAAGTGAATGCCGAATCGGTCGCCCTACTCCAGGAGGCGGATGCTGTTTACATGGATCATTTGCGGCGCAGCGGTTGGTATTCCAAAATCTGGCAGGCCGGTGCCATTTTGTTGCCGGTGCGATCGGTCGGGGTGATGGGTGACGAACGTTCCTACGAACGGGTTTTGGCTTTGAGAGCGGTTCACAGCGTGGACGGTATGACGGCTGATTGGGTCCATTTACCCTACGAGCTTTTGGCCGAAATCTCCAACGATATCATCAACAAAGTCCGTGGCATTAACCGGGTGGTCTACGATATATCATCCAAACCCCCCGCCACCATCGAATGGGAATAGAAGCCAACAGCGGCCGGTGGCGAAACCGCACGGCCCAAGTCCTGGAATTTTTGAATTTATGGGACCGAAAGCACCTACAACCGGGCATCGATTTGCCATCCCTTCTGAGGGAAACGGCACGCAAATACCCTCAGATGGGCTCCAGGGACCGCAAAGAATGGTCGGACGGGGTTTACCAGGCTTTGAGGGCCAAGCGTTACCTCCGGGACGAATCCTGGGAGCGCTGCCTCGCCGAGGGTTTGGTGGACCGTTACGGAAACGATCACCCCTGGGTTATCGCCTTGAAATCCAACCTTGGTTTGGCAGATCAAACCCTGGATGCCTCCCAGCGTTTGGGACATACGGGGTTTCCGGGGGCGGAATGGGTAAGTCCCCGTTTGGATCAGGAGTCCTTCTTTAGGGCCCAGGGCCGGGCCGGGAAAGCATGGATTCGGGTCGATGCACCGCGGTGGTCGGCCTTGTTGGAACAATTGGCAGAGCGTTCTTGGCCCGAACCCGAACGCGTTGATTCCAAAGCAACTTCTTCGTACGTAACCGCTTCCCTTCCCTTGGGGCTGGCTCTGCACACCTTGCCAGCCTATACCGACGGGTGGTTTGAAATGCAGGATTGGTCCTGTCAAGCGTTGGTGGAGCTGTTTCCTCAACAACCCCAAGGGCGTTGGTTGGATGCTTGTGCCGGTGCCGGAGGCAAGACCTTGTTGCTCCATCAAGCCTTTCCGGTCTTGCAATGGTTTGTAACCGATGAACGGGAATCGGCCTTGCAGGAATTATCCCGCCGTTTCCAAAAAGCAGGTTGGCGCAATTACAGCCGGGCGGTGGTCGATTGGACCGAGGTATTTACCCCGGATTTGGGTTCGTTCCCCGAGCGATTTGATGGCGTTTTGTTGGATGCCCCTTGCACTGGTTCGGGTTCTTGGCGGAATCAACCCTCCAATCAATTGGGAGCTCCGGTTTCTCCGGAGTCCATGGCGGAGAAACAAGCCATCCTTTTTGGCAGGCTATGGAGTCGTCTCCAACCCGGAGGTTGCATGGTGTACGCCACCTGCTCGGCTTATGCCGCCGAAAACGAGGATTTGATTCAAAAAATGTTACAAGAACATCCCGGCGCGGTCCTGGAGGAGGATCGATACTTGGATGGAAGCGCTAGGGGTGCCGATGTCTTGTACGCGGCTCGCCTTCGAAAAACGTAACCTTCCTTGGCGGCACTTCGTATTCCTTGGCGGCGCTTAGTCTTC
>CAIOCC010000213.1 GCA_903856555.1 uncultured Bacteroidota bacterium | reverse complement strand
CAAAACCTCCACGCCTCGGAATGCATCCCCAAAATTTTCGCCCGACTTGTATTGGACGGGGTGGCTGTCGTGTATTTTGTTATGAAAAAAGAACCGCGTCATACCTGGGCCATTCTGCGGGCCCATGCGGCGTTTTATGCGGCCTTGCCTACGATTTACCGATTGCGGCAGAACAGCCCTTGGCCCCGGCCCCGTATGGCCGAGCTGGAAGGGGTATGGTCAGGGTCTGTCTGGACCTATCCTGGCTTGAGCAAAGAGGGCAAGCGCCGAATGGCGGCACGATTACGGGGCTTCGCTGACCTGCTTTTGGTCAATGGCGGTCTAACAACTCAAGGAGCTCCAGGAACTCAAGACGATCAGGGGTGACCGCAGGGGTCTCAAGAGAGGCAACGCGAACGGGCGCCGGCGTAGGCAACACGGTAGGACTCGGGGCCAAAGCCGCTGACCGTTCCTTTGCAATAAACCGAGAGGGGGGAAGTTCCCCGAAATGATTCTCTGGAGGCCGGATGGCTCAGATGGACTTCGAAAACAGGAATGCGCAGCATCGCAACAGCATCGGCCAAGGCCACCGAGGTATGGGTCCAACCCCCGGCATTCAAGAGGACAAAGTCTGGCAGGTCCACATCCGAAGCCGTCGATGGCAAGGGTACCCATTCCTGAATTTTTTGGATAAGTTCGCCTTCGTGATTGGTTTGAAAATAATCCAAGCGGTCCAAAGGGTACTCCAAGCGAATCTGATCCAGGATTTGGTCCATGGTTTGGGTCCCGTAGATGTCCGGCTCACGTACCCCCAAAAGGTTGAGGTTGGGACCGTTCAGAATCCATGCGTGGACTACCTTCATAGGTTCAAAGGTAGACGATGAAAAGGGGTCTTTCGTCCGGATTTATGCAACGCCAGGATCGACGGTGGGTCGAACTGGGCCCTTTGTGGTCGCTGCAGCTCAAAGGTTACCGAGCCTGGTTGGGCCTGGAGAAGTCCTTGGCACCGTTAACGCTCGAGGCCTACCTGCGGGATATCTATCAATTGGCCGTTTGGCTCCAAGGGGTTTATGGTGCGGAAGCCGGGGATCCGACCGCGGTGACCAAAGCCATGTTAAGGGAATGGTTGGCCGGTTTGACCGAATTGGGTCTGCAGGCGGTATCGCAGGCACGCATGCTTTCGGCTGTTAAATCATTTTTTGGTTACCTTGAGCAGGAAGGGAGCGCCCTTCATCAACCCGCCGCCTTGCTTGAATTGCCTCGACTCTCCCGCAAGCTACCAACGGTCCTAAGCATCAACGAAGTTCAAGAAATGATTCAACGGGTGGACCTGTCCTTGCCTTCGGGGCAACGCGATCGTTGCATGCTGGAGTTGATGTATGCTTGCGGTTTGAGGGTTAGCGAAGTGGTGGGCCTTCAGAGGGCCGATTTGATGTTGGACCTGGGATTGGTCAGGGTGCGGGGCAAAGGGAACCGTGAACGCTTGGTGCCCTTGGGTTCGGAGGCCACCCAAAGCCTTCGCCTCTACCTCCGTTGGGCCGATGCCGAGCAACGCACCGCCCGCGATGGGGAAGGCTACGTCTTTCTCAGTCGCAACGGACGTCCTTTGACCCGCATGGTGGTTTTTTTGTTGGTCAAAAAACAATCGGCCCTCTGCGGCCTCACCAAGGTGGTCGGACCCCATGCCTTTCGGCATGCCTTTGCGACCCATATGGTCGAAGCCGGTGCGGACCTAAGGGCCGTTCAAGAAATGTTAGGACATCGCTCCATACTCACCACCGAGATTTACACCCATCTGAGCCGGGATTATCTGCGGGAGGTGGTTCAGAGATTTCATCCGCTCAGCGGAGCGGCTCGTTCGAAGTCCCGCTAATTCGGGCCATTTCTTCTTGCAAGGCCTGAATCTTGGTCAAAGCATCGGACTCTTTTTTGGTTTCCAGTTCAAGGACCTTGGGCGGAGCTTTGGAAACAAAAGCAGTGTTCTGTAGTTTTTGGCGAACCAAGGCCAAGAAATTTTGCTGGTATTCCAAGTCTTTTTTTAATTGGTCCAAAGCTGCTTCGGTGTTCAAAACAACTCCGGGATTCACCATGACCTTGTGCGAGCCACAAAGCAGGGCCGACCAATGTCCTTGGTCGTCTGCGTTGGAATCAGTGCTGATTTGGGTGTTTGTAAGTCGCTGAATAATAGGCTCAAAATCATCCAGAAAAGCGGCGTCTTCTCCCCTGACCAGGGTCAACGGATGCCGAACCCCCAGTTGGTTGCTGCCTTTGAAATTGCGGAGGGCCACCACCAGATCCAGGACCATCGAGGCTTGGTTGAGGTAGGCCTTGTCAAAAGAACGAGCTTTGGGGTAATCGGATAAGCACAAGAATTCCTTCTCGACGCGTAGGTTTTGAGGGTTGCGAAAATCTTGGATGAGATGGAACAACTCTTCGGTGACAAATGGCATGATCGGGTGCAGGAGTGCTAACAAATCGCGGTAGAATTCCGCACTTTGTTCCAACACCGAGCGATGAATGCGCGTGCCATATTCGGGTTTGATCATTTCCAGGTACCAGGAACAGAAATCATCCCATACTAATTTGTATATCAAGCGAATAACTTCCGATAACCGGTAGGTTTGGTAAGCGCTTTCGATTTCCTCGAGGGCCTGTCCCAAGCGTTGACCAAACCACTGCACAGCCGGACCGGCCGGTGGGGGCGGGGTCGACGTTTCGGGTCCCTGCTCGTGCCAGCTCAGGAGAAGTCGGTAGGCGTTCCATAATTTGTTCGCAAAATGCCGACCCTGCTCCAATTGGGATTCGTCAAAGAGCAAATCATTGCCAGCCGGAGAGCTGAACAACAAACCCATGCGCAGGCTATCGGCACCGTACTGTTCAATCAAGTCCAATGGATCCGGTGAATTTCCCAGGGATTTGGACATTTTGCGACCTTGTTTATCGCGAACGATGCCCGTGAGGTACACGTCCTTGAAAGGTACTTGGCCGAGGAATTTCTGTCCGGCCATGATCATACGGGCCACCCAAAAAAACAAAATATCAGGGCCGGTGACCAGGACCGCCGTTGGGTAGTAATAGGCCAATTCACCGGTCGATGGCTTGTTGGGTGAAGGATGAATAAAGTCCTGTTCAAAAACAGACATGGGCCATAACCAGCTCGAAAACCAGGTATCCAAAACATCCTCGTCCTGGCGCAGGTCGCTGACCGACCATTTTCCTTCGGTTTGGGCGGCGGCTTCCTGGACCGTCGCGGCCACCCAGGTCTGACCATCCGGGGAATACCAAGCAGGAATGCGATGACCCCACCACAATTGCCTTGAGATGCACCAATCCCGGCAATTTTCCATCCAATGCCGGTAGGTTCCCATGAATTTGTCGGGGAAAAGCCGAACTTCTCCTTCCACCACGGCCTCCAAAGCGGGAGCGGCCATGTCCTTCATCTTCACAAACCACTGCAAGCTGAGCCGGGGCTCCACCACGGCGTTGGAACGCTCGCTATGGCCCACCGAGGACGTATAATCTTCCACCTTCTCCAAGGCCCCTTCGGCCTCAAGCAAAGGCAGAATGGCGCGACGGGCCTCCATGCGGTCCATTCCCACCAGAATCGTTGCCTGCTCGTTCAGGCGGCCCTGGGTATCCAAAATATCCAGGCATGGAAGACGATGTTTGAGACCCAATTCATGGTCATTGGGATCATGGGCCGGGGTGATTTTAAGGCAACCGGTTCCAAAGGCTGGATCCACATAAGAGTCGGCGATAATGGGTATTTCCTTGCCAATCAAGGGAATGCGAACGGATTGTCCCACCAGATGGCGGTAGCGTTCATCATCGGGGTGGACACAGACCGCGGCATCCGCCATGATGGTTTCGGGACGGACGGTCGCCACCGTCAAGGAGGCATCGCTCCCCACCACCTGATAACGGATATAAACCATTTTGGAGGCAACCTCCTTGAAAATCACTTCGTCATCGGCCAGGGCCGTTTGGCCCAGAGGGTCCCAATTCACCATGCGGGTTCCCCGGTAGATCAGGCCTTCATGGTAGAGTTGAACAAAGGCATCCACCACCGTTCGGCTGAGTTCGGGACTCATGGTAAAGGCTTCCCGGTCCCAGTCCAACGAGGCCCCCAATTTGCGCAGTTGACTCAGGATAATGCCCCCGTATTTCTCTTTCCACGCCCAGGCATGTTCCAGAAAGGCTTCCCTTCCCAAGCTTTGTTTGTCCAGGCCTTGTTCGGCCAGGTGTTGAACCACCTTGGTTTCGGTTGCAATCGAAGCATGGTCGGTACCGGGAACCCAGCAAGCATTTTTGCCTTGCATACGGGCTTTGCGGATCAACATATCCTGGATCGTGTTGTTGAGCATATGCCCCAAATGCAGGACACCGGTCACATTGGGAGGGGGGATGACCACTGTGTAAGCATCGCGATCGTCCGGTTTGCTGCGAAAACAACCGCTTTGGGTCCATCGCTCGTACCAACGGTCCTCAAGGCCCCGTGGTTGGTATTGTTTGGATTCGTTCATGGGTAGATAGCAACAAATCTACTTTTCAAAGGCCTCACAAGGGTTTTCTGTGGTCAATTTTGCAGGGTGCGCTCTACACTCAAGGTCTTGGTTTGGATGATGCCCCTGTGGCTGATGTTGGTTTGGTGTACCGGACCCTCGGACCAGGAATCAGGACGTAACCTTCAAGAAGATCGTGCATTGGGCGCTCGCTTTCGAAACATCCAAGGCCAAACGGCCTACGTAGGCAAAGAAGTTTGCCGAAACTGCCATGCCGAGATTTACGATACCTACATGGAAACGGGCATGGGTCGTTCCTGGGGCTTGGCTCCCGAACATTCGCGGGCCCCTTGGCAAGGTCCGCCGGCCTTGGTCCAAGACACGGTTTTGAAAATGACCTACCAGGCTTTTCGTCAAAACGGGGCTCTGTTCATTCGAGAGTTTAGGCTGGACGAGAGGGGAGACACCGTGCACCAACGCTTGGAGCGTGTTGACATGGTGGTGGGCTCGGGACAGCATACCAACAGCCATTTGCGTTGGCGCAACGGCCTGCTTTGCCAACTGCCCATGACGTATTATACCCAGGAAGGTCGCTGGGATCTCCCGCCGGGTTACGAAAACGGGAACAACGCTCGGTTTAGCCGACCTATCGAGGCGGAGTGCATCCAATGCCACAACGCCCACCCTGTGGCCGGAAAAGAAGCCTTTAATCATTACCTGCGGGTTCCCGAAGGCATTGACTGCGAGCGTTGTCACGGGCCGGGAGCCTTGCACGTGGCCGAAAAAAGCAGGGGACAAATCATTGATACCTCGGCAGGTCCGGACTATTCCATCGTCAATCCCCGACGGCTCAGCCCTGGCTTGCAGAATGATTTGTGCAGGCGTTGCCACCTGCAGGGGAATGCGGTCCTCAAACCCGGAAAAACCTTTGCCGATTTCAAGCCGGGCATGGTTCTCAGCGATGTGTTATCGGTTTTTTTGCCCAGGCACCAGAACCACGAAGATTTTTTCATCATGGCCTCGCATCCCGATCGTTTGGCCCAATCGGCTTGCCTGACCAAGGAGCCCTTGGCCCTGCGATGCATCTCCTGTCATAACCCCCATCGATCGGTCCTCAAGACCGATGCGGCCGTTTACGACCGCACCTGCCATGGTTGCCACGGTGAAGGCCCAAAAAACGCCTCATCGCTCCCGTCTAGTGCTGCCCCAGAAGCCGCCTGTTCTGCCCCTCTCAAAGCCCGAATGGTCCAAGGAAACCGCTGCGTGGCCTGTCATATGCCCAAATCCGGTTCCTCGGATATACCGCACGTTCGCATCACCGATCACAAAATCCAGGTGCCCTCCCAAAACGGAAACGGGTCCTTCCAAAAATGGCCCGAGCGAGGGGCCCTCTTGGGACTGGCCTCCCTGAACGAAAGTCGACCCGACCCCATGACCTTGGCCAAGGCTTGGTTGCAATACGTGGAACGATTTGATGGCGAAAAGCAGGGTTTGGATAGCGCACGCCTGCTCTTGGAACGAACCCCAACATCATCCCGAAAAAGCCTGTGGGTCGAAAATTATGTGCATTGGATGTACTTGTCTGGACAAGCGGCTGCCTGGGTTGCTTTGTCCCAAAGCCACGCCAACCTTTTGAAACCAGAACGTTGCGATGCATGGACGGCCTATCGGTTGGGGGAAATCCTAACGATGCGCAACGATCCGGTCTCTGCGTCCGTCTACCTAAAGCGGGCCGTGGATTTGGTTCCCGGCTCCTCGGACTTTGTGCTCAAGTTGGCTTTGAATGAGTACCGCCTGTCTCGCCGGGAAGGGGCCATGCAACGTTTGCAGCGATTAACGGATCGCGATCCGGACTATGTCCCGGCCTATGCGAATCTGGGTTTTATGTACTTGGAATCCGCTCAGCCCCAAAAGGCGGATCAGTGTTACAACAAAGCCTTGCGTTTGGATCCGGACCATGCACCTTCGCTCCTGAATCGGATCGGTCTGCGCATTCACCTAGGCCAAAAAAAAGAGGCCCTTCGATTGTTGGATGACATGCTGCGGCGCTACCCCGGGGATCCCCGGGCGCTGGCCCTCAAAAATCAATTAAAGCCTTGAATACTAATAGAATACGAATCATTCTTGGGGTGGTCTTGGTCGCCATCTTCCTGCTTGCGGTGGATTTAGGTTTTCCCCGAAAACTCCCTTCCATACCTGCCCAGCGGCATACGACGTGGACCGCCCTCTTGAACGACTCCGTTCATTCGGATCTCCTTCCGTCTTTTTTGAGGAAACGGTTAAGCGTCTATCTTCAGGCAGGTTTTTTTGGTTCGCCCAAGCCCGGGCATTATCGATTCTCAACCCGGATTTCCTTGTTTGCATGGATTCGTGCCCTTGAGCAAGGTCGTCAAACGCCCGTTCGATTGGTCCTCAACAAACAAAGAACCCCTCATCGCCTGGCGGCTTTTCTTGGTCAGAAATTGATGTCCGATTCGGCCGCATGGATGGCTGTTCTCAAGGACTCGGTGGACTTGGATAGCGGTCGTTGGGATGCCCAAAACAACTTACTACTCTTTCTACCGGATACCTACGAGGTGTACTGGACGGTTGCTCCCATGGTTTTTGTGGAGCGGATGCGAGGCGAATACCGCCGCTTCTGGAGTCCCGAGCGAATCAATAGTGCCCAGGCCCAGGGTTTATCCCCTCGGGAGGCCCTCATTCTCGCCTCCATCATCGAAGAAGAAACCCAATACGAAGCCGAGCGACCCCGGATCGCGGGCGTTTACCTCAATCGCTTGCGTATCGGCATGCCGCTGCAGGCGGATCCAACCATCAAGTTTGCCTTGGGTCGCTTTGATTTAAGGAGAATCGGGTTGGATCATACCCTTACGGTGTCGCCATACAATACGTATCGACGGACGGGATTGCCCCCGGGCCCTGTATGTGTTCCGTCCAAAAACGCTCTTAGGGCCGTTTTGGCCCCCGAAAATCATTCCTTTCTTTATTTTTGCGCCGATCCCCTAAGGGCAGGTACCCATCGTTTTGCGACCACTTTTGCTGAACACACCCGCAATGCCCAGCTTTACCGCAAAAGCCTGGATCGTCGAGGGGTCAAAATCCAGTCCTAGACCTTACCTTTGCAGGCCTTTGCCCAGGTGGTGAAATTGGTAGACACGCTACTTTGAGGGGGTAGTGGGAGTAATCCTGTGCTGGTTCGAGTCCAGTCCTGGGCACATCACAAAGACAGCCGACTCGGTTTCCTACGAAACCGAGTGCTCAACGGCGTATGAACAGGGGCAAAGCCCGCCCTGCTTCGTTCACGGATTGGAGGTAATAAACACCTTCCGCCAAACCACGAAGGTCCAATCGAATTTGTTGATCCGTTTCTTGTTCCGATCGAACACGGTATGCCCGTCCTGTGGCGTCCGATAGCAGCCATTCTCCTGGCAGCTTTTGCTCATTCATTCCCAGAATTCGAACCTCGTCCGAGGCCGGGTTCGGGTACAGGGTCCATGACCCGTTGCCCCGCACGATTTCTTGAAGACCAACCCCCGGCTGATAGGTTACATTGATGCAGGTGGTGTCGTTGCTGCTGTTCATATCACCGTTCATTCGGACCCAGGTACAAAGAGTCCCGGAACGCAGGGCCCCAGAGCTCAACAAGGTCGTGAATTGATGGGTGATGGAATCCCCCGGTAGGATGGAACCGGCCGGGACCGTATGGTAGACGGGGGCCTCGATGGAGAATTTGTACCCCAACTGGATGGGCTGGCCGTTGACCGAACTCCCGGCGTTGAGGGCCCTGAACTGAACCGGCGTCGGGGTATTTAACAAGGCATTGGCCTGCGGCGATACCAAACGCAGCGCACGCACATCTTCAAAATTGGCCCAAGCCACCGAAACGCCCAAGAAATAATCCTCGGTGAAACGAAAGCGACAAGGCGCCCAAAGCCCGCCCAAATATTCGTACGAACGGTTGGAAACAGGGGGGGTCCGGTCCCATGCCAAGGTCACATTGGAACCGGCAGGCATGACCCATAACACATAAAAGCCACCACTTGCTACCGAGACTTGGCTGCCGGCGGTGGGTATGGTGCTGTTGGCGCCGACGATATACGACGTAGGTGACGCATAGACCGAATCCAGCAAAGTCCCCGGGCCTCCGTTGAGGCCGTCATCGTCGTAAATCTTGAGGTAGCATCCGCTGGCCGAAGGATCAGCGGCAATGGTGAAGTTGTAACCGTTGATTTGGCAAGGGTAAAAGGGAGGTTTGATATAATACCCAATTCCTCCGCTGCCCCCGCTCCAGGAGATACCCCCCGGTTCCGGGGTGGCATCGTGGTAAACCAAGGGGATTTGGGTTCCTACGGTGTCCACGGCTACGATCTTGGATTGCAGGAGATTGTTCGAAGCCACCAAATCACCGGTGATGCCGCTGACCTGCGATATCATGGTGTAGATGCCAGGATCGGTGGGTATCAGCGGAGCGCCCAAGCTCAAGGTGGTATCGGTGCCCGGTAACAACGAATATATTAGCCCGCTTCCACTGGTTCCAATCGCCGTGGGGTGGCTAACGCTGGTAGTTACATTGATGGACTGGATGGTTTGATTCCCAAAGTTTTTGATGTTGGTGGTCGAAGGAACCGCGGTGTACCGCTTCACAAAAACGCCTCCATTGCCTTCTTCCATGTTCCAATGAACGCCTCCATCCACGGCTTGGTAGGTGGTGGTGGTGGGGTAATAAAACTTCACCGAATACCCACCCAACGGGTAAATATTTTTGGAATGCTGCAATCCCAAT
>CAIOCC010000212.1 GCA_903856555.1 uncultured Bacteroidota bacterium | reverse complement strand
GAGTTACAATGGTCTGACGCGAATACGGTGTACCGGAAATCGCATTGGCTACAAAGTTGAAACCAACCCCTTCAAGCAAGCCGAAGCCCCCAATTCGGGGTCCATCGTAGGTCTTACCTGTTCCAAAGCGGAAGTCCAAATTGGCCACCAAGCGATGACGAGCATCGAAGCTCAATGGAATGGGGGTACGCAAATTGTCGATACCGGCCTGGATGATGTTGGCGGCCTGGTCTGGAGCCGAACCAGTACCATCGGCAAACTGCAGGGTATAGCTGGCGTTGAGGCGTACATTGCCGGTACGACGCAAATCGTAGGTCAACGTCAAGCCTTTCACCGTACCAAAGTCAATGTTCCCGTAGGTCTGGTAATCCGCCGGGAAGGCAAAAGGCACGTTAATGATTTGAATCATGTTCCGAAGCTCACGATAGAAAGCCGCAATGGTCAACGCCGATGTCTTGTTGAGGCGTTGTTTGAAACCCAACTGGTAATCAATGGTGCGCTCTGGTTGTAGGTTGGGGTTGTTAATGGTACCACCAACCTGCCGCAAGAAGTAATATTGACGGGGGTCAAAGCGGCTGAAAGCACTCGGGCGCTGTGTTAGTACATCGTAGTGGGCAAAGAATTGGGCCTCATCCGAAATCGGGAAAGAGAAGGCAACACGTGGCATCCAATTCACTTGGGGTGTATAGTCCGTGAAGGCATCGGCCCGTACAGCTATTTGGTTCGGATCCTTGAGCCAAGGAATGACCGTACCCGTTGCAGAGGCTGCCGCTATACCCGAAGCATTCCGAATTTCAGCACCCTGCGCATTGTACCAACGATTGCCATCCCGGTAACCCAGGATCGCTTTGTTGGAGGCATTGTTATCGTTGATATAAACAACAGCCGAACCCGGGACAACCGAGGGGTGGCTTAAGCCAGCCGTATTGGGATCCGCTTCGAGATCGTTGATGGTTTTGGCCGTGTAAAGCAAAAAGGGATCCTGAAGAACAGGCTGGTTGGCGTCAAAACGGTCCACCCTCAATCCAACACGGAATACCAAGTCATCAAAGTCAAACTTGTCCTCGATATAACCTGCTGCATAAACCGGCGCAAAGGCTGCAATCGGGCGGTTCAAAGAATCGGTGAAAAAGTCCAAGCGGCCAGGCTGATTGGACAATTTGTTACCGAGGTAATCGTAACCAAAATAGCTCACGAAAGAATTACCCGAATTCAACAATTCATCCGCAGAGAAATAGCTCAACTTGAGCTGGTCCGGATTCAAATCATCAATTTGGATGAAATCACTGGCACCACGACCCAAAGAGGCCCGGAGATTTTTGTCGAACATGGATTGATTGGACGCAATCAAACGGTTCCATAACACCGTGTCGCTGAGAGGGAATCCAAAGGAGTCCACATCGACAATCGGGTTCCATGGCTTGTCAAAATCCAAAATGTGCTGGTTGGTAAGAGCGCGCGCTTGACCCCACAAACCAATCGTGCTTGCAAATGGATTCATGCTGTAAGAGCGATCGATTCGCTGATCGTATTCAAAACCAAACTTGAGTGAATGGCCTCCAATATCCGCAGACGAAAAGAGAGTCATCCGGTAGGCATCGTTGTCGTTGAACGAATAACCTCCAATTTGGCGACCCGACTCGTTCCAAATACCGTACGCAGTCCCTGGGCGTAGGCCGTTGGTCAGACCACCGTTGAGGCGAACATCCGAAAGTCCGTTGATCCCCACATTGGTCGCCGTTAGGAAGCCATCTGCGTTGGTGCTACCACCAATGGTATTAAAGAAATCAATGCCCCAATTGGCCAACAGGGGATCAATTCCCAAAGCCCATGTTTTGTCGTAAACCAAGTTGGTTTCCCGGTAACCTTGCAAAGAAGTCAATTCAAATTCGACGGTATCGCCTGCAATCAGGAATGGAACGGATTCGGTCCCAAATTGGGGGGTCAAATCGTAACGAAAACGTCCAACGTACCCGTAATTAAAAGG
>CAIOCC010000211.1 GCA_903856555.1 uncultured Bacteroidota bacterium | reverse complement strand
CCAGGTTCGGAATCAGGTCCGACCGGCGTTGGTAGGCGGCTTCGACATTGGCCCATTGGCCGGAGACTTCTTCGTCGAGGGTCACCATGGTGTTGTAACCGCAGCTGCTGAGCATGAGCGAGCTAACCAAAAGGAAGAGCATGCCAAGAATTCGTTTCATTGCAATAGTTTTTTAATGGAATCTAATCAAATATCGTGCCAAGTTGCCCAATGGCGTTGATGGGCGGGCATAAAAAAAGCCGCCCACGGGGGGCGGCTCTTGATAGGCAACGAGGTAAAAACCCTCCCTTAGGGCTGATCCCACCAATGCCGGGTCAAGAAGGAATTGTTTCCTTCGAGGTTGATGAAGTTGTCGTTGTACAACCGTTCACCCTGAGGATAGGGCATACGACGAGGGATCTCCGTCAGCTGGGCTCCTGGGTAAACCGACAGGGTTGGGAAACCGGTACGGCGCCAATCGGTCCAAGCCTCCACATGCGTGAAGAGGGCTAGATGCTTTTCGTACATCACATCGCTCAGGGCAGGACTCGCGGGCAATGCGCCTACATAGGTAGCTGCAGCGGCTGAGCTAACACCGACGTCTGACATATGGGCTTCCACCGCAGCATCCAGGGTGGCGGCCAGGGTCCCGGCGCTTTGGCGGGACTCCACTTCGGCCTTGATAAAGAGGAGCTCTGCGTAGGTCATCCAATTCACGGGACTGGTTTCGCTGCCGTAATAAGGCATTTCGGTCGAATCAGCCGAGCGGAAAGCGGAGATGCGTGGATCGTTCTTGGTGGTCATGCGATCGTACATCGTGCCGTATTGAAGGATGTAACCGGCCCGTTGCGTGTTGAATTGGTACCAAGGGTTGTTGTTGGGCGCTGCCAAAAAAGTCAACTTCGCGTTGTCGGCAGAGCTGCTCATTCCATTGCTGACGGCTGTCAAGATGTCAGCAGGACGGTACAGAGATCCTTTCTTGGAAAGGTGGTTGAGGTATCTTGCTTTGAGCGACCAAGCCAACTTGGTCCATTTGGCGACATTGCCACCGTAGATAAGATCCTCACTGCCAGGGGCCATGGCTCCTACCGGTTGTCCCAGCTCAGAAATAGCAGTTGTCAGCATTTCTTCGATGGTCGTGTAGATCTGTTGTTGGCTGGCATAGGTGGGATTGTAATCATCGGCACCTTTGAGGGCGTTACCGTAAGGAATATCGCCCCAGATATCGGTGAACATACCCAGGTACTGGGCCATCATGATCCGGGCTACGCCGCAATAGCGCGGTGAGGTGCCTTGGGTCGCATCGATGATGAGTTGCAAGTCCTTCATACCTCCTGCATATCCGTTATCGGCCCAGATAACATCAAAGTCAGCTTCGCCGATTTGGGCGTAGCGGTTGTGGGCCAAGGACTGACGATCGGCCCCGGTCATTTGTTGAAGGAAAATAGAAGTGAGGCGGGGCAGGGCATCACCCTGGGCCATGGTGTAGGAAACTTGAGCTGAAGGCAAAAGCACCTTGACTGACACCTCCAGGGGACGTGCAGGGTCGGCGGTATAGTCTTGCAGCCATTCCTTGGTGCAGGCACTGCCCAGCAGCACCGTGCACATTCCGATGAATAAGAGTTTTTTCATAACAAATTAAATTAGAAATTGGCTTTGAGGGAGAAAATAACACCGCGTGTATTGGGCATATTGAAGTAGTCGGCTCCCTGGCTGTTGGTCGAGCCCGAAAGGTTGGTTTCGGGGTCAACCCCTTTGTAGTTGGTGAACAACAAGAGGTTGCGACCGGTGATACCCAGAGTCAGGCCTTTGAGGCTGCTGAATTTGCTGTAGACGCTGGAGGGGAGGCTGTAGTTGGCCGACAATTGACGCAAACGAACCCAAGATCCGTCCTCGATGAAAGGACTGGAGGCCCCGGTGAAGCCCGAAAGCGGGCCGTTGGCATACGAAAGATGGTTGGCTGGGATGGCCGTTGTATTGGCCTGACCCGAAACATCCACTCCGTTGATGGTGGTACCGGGGGCATAGACTCCGCTGTTACCCGTTTTGACATCTTCCCATACGAAGGTGGCGTCCCGATCTCCTCCTACATCCGCGTGGGTTCCAAAATAGTACAAGGCACCACGGGTTCCGTTCCAGATATCACCGCCTTGGCGGATATCCCATAACATATCAAAGGTCCAGTTTTTCCAACGTAGGTCGGAATTGATACCCATCAACCAATCCGGGTTGGGGTTACCAACAACCACTTCGGTTGGTGAGTAAACGGGGTAACCGTCGGCATCCACCAAGGCATTGCCGTTGGCATCTCTTTCCCAATCATCACCGTAGAGGGTACCGTAGGCCTCGCCTTTGACCAGTCGCTGGTTGGCTCCAAAGAAGCCCCATGGCAAGTCAATCACATCCACGCCTTCGGCGAGTTCAATGACTTTGTTGCGGTTCCGGGTGAAGACCATCCCGACATTCCAACTCAAGTCGTTGGTGTTGATGAGGTTGTAACGGGCGTTGAGTTCAATACCCTTGTTTTCCATCTTACCTACATTCTGGTATGAATTGGTGAAGCCGGTGGAGCCTGAAATTGGTACGGCTACAATCAAATCCTGGGATTGCTGGTTGTAATAGGTGAATTCCAGGTTGAGTTTGTTTTTGAAGAGGCCCAAGTCAAGACCAAATTCGGTGGTGGCGGTGAATTCGGGACGGAGCGCAGGATTGCCCAAAACATTGGAAAGGCTGAATCCTGTGGTGGTGCCGAAGGGGAATTGAACCCCGTCAATCCATCCGGAGAAGGATCCAGCACGCTCGTAATAGGTGCGGTTGGAACCGAAGGCGGGCTCAAGACCTACCTTGGCCCAGGATCCACGCAACTTACCCGAAGTTAACATATTGTTGCTCAGACCCAGTGTTTGGGTGAAGACCCAGCTACCCGAAACCGAGGGATAAAAAATGGTTTGGCTTACATCTCCAAAGGTTGAGGCCTGGTCACCACGGGCGGTCGCTGTTAGGTAGTACTGATCGTCGTAGCCCAAGGTAAGTTCTGAATAAACACCCGCCAAACGACGGCGATTCAGCCCTTGGGTCGAAATGACCGTACCGGCATTGGACATGTTGTTAAAGCCTTCGAGGGCAAAGCCATCGCCTTGAACATAAACGTTGTCCAAGTTCCGTTGGTTCACGTTCCAACCTGCGAGCAGGGAGGTGGAGAGTTTACCAAAGTCTTTTTTGGCGGTGGCAATCAGGTCGGAGTTGTATTCGGTCCAGTTGTAGACGTCTTCAATGATGCGTCCATTCACCGCATTGCGCGATTGTTTGGCAAAAACCTGGGTGCGTCGATCGGAGTAATTGTCCATACCAAAGCGGTACATCACATTCAGCCAATCGGTTGCTTGATAATCAGCCTGAACGTAACCTTGTGAGCGGTTGACGTTGTCGTTAAAGGGGTTGCGGTTGATGGTCCAGTAAGGATTGTCGTAGGTGGTATGGTAACGACGCTGGGTTCCATCGGGCATCAGGTAACTTTTGGGATCCGCTGGATCGCTCACATCGCCGTTCCCGTTATCAAAGCTGGGCGAGGTCCTAAGCAAGCCCAACATCAAACCGGAGGTATTGCTACCCTGCTGCATGCGTTGACCTTTGGAATTGGTGAAGGTGATGGAGCTGCTGAGCTTGAGTCGGTTGCTAACGCGAGCCGAACCGCTGGCTTTGACCGAAGTTCTGGAGAAGGTGTTCAAAGGAATGATACCGTTATCCAACAGGTTGCCGATGGAGAGGTAATAGGTGTTCTTTTCGTTACCACCCGAAATTGCCAAGTTGTTGTTGAAGCGAAAACCGGTTTGAAAAAAGCTTTCGGTGTTATTAAAAGATGGAACCGTGCCTTTGGAGCCGGGGCGCATCAAGGAATCCACCGATGTGATTTTGCCATCTGCACCAAAGCCCAAATCGGAAATTTTGGGACCCCAAGAAAGTGGGGTCGAATTGCCGTTGGCGATGGAGCGGTAGGCGCTCCCAATTCCTTGGGAATAAGTGGTTTGGAGTTCAGGAAGTTTGTTAACATTGGTCATTTCCATGGAGGAATTGAACTCCACTTTGAGGGGCTGGTTAAAACTTCCTTTCTTGGTGGTGATGAGAACGACACCGTTGGCACCGCGGGTACCGTAGAGAGCTGCAGCGGCACCGCCTTTGAGGATGGAGATGTCTGCGATGTCGTTGGGGTTGATGTCAATGGCCCTGTTGGACAACGAAACGCCTCCACGAAGGTCTTCGGTGTTCAGTTGGGAGTTGTCGATGGGTACTCCATCCACCACAAACAAGGGCTGGTTGTCATTGGCTGTGAACGAAGCGTTGCCACGAATTTTGATGTAGGAAGCCGCACCGGCCGCACCGCTGGATTGGGTGACTTGCACCCCGGCAGCTTTGGCGGACATTGCCGAAATGAGGTTGGTTTCCCCCGATTCTTTGAGGTCGCTACCGCTGACACGTTCGACGGAATAACCGATGGAGCGTTTTTCGCGATCAATGCCCAAGGCAGAGATCACAACCTCGCCCAATTGGGTGGCATCGACATCCATAAGAATTTCCATAACCCCCCCTTGAGCGGTGACCTCGGTGGGTTTCATACCGAGGTAGGTCAAGCGTAGGGTGGCGCCGTTCCGCGATGGGCGAAAGCTAAAAACTCCGTTGGCGTTGGTGGTCGTGCCATTGGAGGTGCCTTTTTCCATAACGGCTACCCCGGGCAGGGGGGTTCGGTCCTTGGCCGAAAGGATTTTGCCGCTGACGGTGGTGTTCTGGGCATGGCCGGTTAGGGCCATCAGAACCACCAAACAGAAGGCATGAAGCAATGTTTTGGTTAACTTCATAAGGGTGGGTTTAAAGGGTTTAACAATTTGATAATACCAAATTAGGCCAATACCCAGGTGTTGGACCGCTTCGTTGGCCTTGGTTTTGCACAGGCCTCGTTTTTTCTTGTCCAATATTTTGGAATAGGCCCTTCATAGGCACACGGGAGGGGGTCTTCTTGTTTCTTTGTGGGCATGTTGGAAACCGATGTTTGCATAATTGGTGCGGGTCCGGTGGGGCTCTTTGCGGTTTTTGAATTGGGGTTGTTGCGATTGAAGGCCTATGTGATGGATACCCTACCCGTTGTAGGGGGGCAATTGGCCGAGATTTACCCCAAAAAGCCGATTTATGATATTCCTGGCTACCCTAGCATCCTGGCCGGGGACTTAATTGACCGCCTTATGGAGCAAATCGCTCCTTTTCAGCCTGGCTTTGGTTTGGGCCAGAAAGTCGTGGGGTTGGAGGCCGTTGAAGGAGGGCGTTGGAAGGTTCAAAGCGAAAACGGGGAGGTGGTGCTGGCTGGAGCGGTTGTTATTGCCGGGGGATTGGGGTGTTTTGAACCGAGAAAGCCGGATTTGCCCGGGTTGGCAGCTTTGGAAGGCCGGGGTGTAACGTATATGATTCGGGATCCGGAGGTGTTTCGAGGTCGTCGGGTGGTTTTGGCCGGCGGCGGCGATTCGGCCCTGGATTGGACCCTGCAATTGGCGGAGATCGCAGGGGATTTGACCTTGGTGCATCGCAACAGCAGTTTTCGGGGGGCTCCTGAATCAGCCGCCCGAGTTCAGGCCTTGGCCGACGCCGGCCGACTTCGCTTGCTCACTTCGACGGCCTTGGTTTCCTTGGAAGCCAACGCCGCGGGAAATCTATCCTCGGTGACCGTCCAAACCCAGGGACAGCCGGCTTGGAGCTTGGAGGCCGATGATTTGATTCCACTCTACGGCCTGACCCCACAATTGGGGCCGATCGCCGATTGGGGCTTGGCGTTGGATGCCTCCGCTATTCAAGTCCAAACCGATAATTTTCAAACCTCGGTACCTGGAATTTTTGCGATCGGAGATATCAATACCTATCCCGGTAAACTCAAGTTGATTTTGTCAGGCTTTCACGAGGCGGCCCTGATGGCCCACGGTGCCTATCGGCACATTCACGGTGGGGCCAAACCATCTTTCAAATACACCACCGTTACCGGGGTTAGTGGACTTTAGAATAAGCCGACATGCAAGAGGTTCAGATTACGGTTATCGACGCTTCGGGAACCGCTCAAGAATTGGCTTTTCCGACCGGCATGGGGCTTTCTTTGATGGAGGCCCTGAAATCGGCGGGCTATCCTGTGGAGGCCGTCTGCGGCGGAATGGCCTTGTGCGCCACCTGTCGGGTGGAATGGCAAGAAGGCACTGTTTCGGAACCCACCGATGCTGAATTGGACATGCTGGACACCCTGCCGGACCAGCAACCTACCAGCCGATTGGGTTGCCAAATTCGACTGGAATCTCTCACCGATGGCCAAGCCATTCTTCGCTTAAATCCCTCTAAAAAAGATTGATTTGTAACAAAAAACAAAGACCTTTTTAGCAAAGGTCGTTGAGCATAATTTCGTTGCCTCCATTACTCAATAGAGGCTATGAATCACGATTTCATTGAAATCATTTCAATTATTAAAGAATCCAGAACGAATGCTCTGAGATCGGTTAATGCGGAACTCATTCAGCTCTATTGGAGACTAGGCGAATACATTGCGATTAAATTAGAAAAAGCCGAATGGGGCTCGTCCGTCGTTTCCCAATTATCTGTTCACATCCAAAAATCGCTTCCAAATTGGAAAGGATTTTCTAACAAGAATCTTTGGAGAATGAAACAGTTTTTTGAAACCTATCGTCATCATTCGAAACTCTCGCCACTGGTGAGAGAAATTAGTTGGTCTAATAATGTGCTTATTTTTTCTAGATGCTCAACCTACGATGAAAAGGAATTTTATCTACATCGAGCCTACAGCGAAAATTATAGTAAAAGAGAGTTAGATAGGCAGATTTCCGCAAGTTTGTACGAGAGAACGAGGCTGAGTTCATCCAGGAATAAGCCTAATTTCGTTTCTAGGCATCAAAATGAAACCAATGATAAGTTCAAGGATACCTATATTTTTGAATTTCTCAATCTGCCAGAACCGCATAGCGAAAAGGATTTACAGCGCGCCCTAGTCAAAGAAATGAGTAATTTTCTTTTAGAATTGGGGAAAGAATTTCTATTTGTAGGTCAGGAATACAAATTGCAAATAGGTAATTCGGACTTTTACATTGATTTGCTATTTTTTCATAGGGGCCTCCAGTGTTTAGTGGCCATAGAGCTTAAAGCTGATAAATTTCGACCCGAGCATTTGGGTCAAATTAATTTTTACCTAGAGGCCTTAGATCGAGATGTAAAAAATTCCAACGAGAAACCGAGTATAGGGGTTTTGTTGTGCAAGGACCAAGATAATGAAGTGGTGGAATATGCGCTAAGTAGGAGTTTGTCGCCTACCATGATCGCCGAATACAAAACACAATTGCCCGACAAACAACTACTTATCAAAAAGTTAAAAGAATTGTAGTGCATGACCATTTGTCTTTTGAGTTTAAGTTATCTTTGATTACTAAATTAAGTTTTAATTAAATGAGCACCATGTTTTCGACCAGCGGAGCCCCGCGCCCGGTGGGGCTTTATCCTCATTCCCGAAAGATGGGGCCTTGGATTTACCTCTCTGGCATAGGGCCCAGGCGGCCGGATACCGAAGCAGCGGCCTTGGATGTGCCTGGTTTGGAATTGGATGCCAGCGGTCGCTACAAGGCGTTTGACTTGGAGGCGCAGATTCGTCAGGTTTTTGAGAATGTGCGTTCGGTCCTGGCCCAGCACGGAGCCGGTTTGGAGCATTTGGTCGATGTTACGGTTTTTTTGACGGATATGAAAAGGGATTTCCTCACCTTTAACCGGCTTTATGCAGAAATCATGGGTCCCCTGGCCAACAAGCCTTGCCGTACGACGGTGGAGGTGGGCGCTCTGCCTACCGAAATTGTAGTCGAGTTAAAATGTGTTGCCTACCTTGAAGAAGGGTAGTCCTTGGCAATAGAAAAAGCTAGGTTTGAAGGGTGTTTTTTCAGCGAAGTTTTTGACCGATGCGATCACGGAGGTATTTTTTGAAGGATGCCGGGGCGATAATTTGAACATCGTCAATCAATCCTAACACAAATCGACCAATGCCTTGCATGGACCCTACGCGGAGATGCAAAAGCCAAGTCGTCGTGTCGTTGGCATGGGCAGAAATCGGTTGCAATCGATGGGCATGGGTTGGGAATTCTTCCCTAAACAACTGAGCGCTGAGCGCGCCCAGCGAGAGCTTGATTTCAATGGACTCCGGGCCCAATGGTAGGCCAAAGGGATCCTGCTCGGGACTTTGATGGAGATGCTCGTGTTTCCAGGGCTCGCGGAGGATACGTACCTCCCCAATGCGGTCCAATTTGAAGGTTTTGATGGCTGATGCGGACGGCTCGTAGGCCAGGACGGCCGATAGGTCATCGCTGAAGGCGTAGGGCTCGATGCTGCGGTTCCGTTCCGAACGGGAATGGGCCGAGCGATAGGCCATGAGGAGGACGCATTGTTTGCGACGTATCGCCTCGTGTAACAAGCTGTAAGGGGTTGGGGCCTCGGGGTTCGTTGGGTTGGGAACCATAGGTTCCGGAAGGTTCGCAAAGGAACGCAGCTTGGTGATGAGGCGATCCCTTCCTTTGGTGGGGGTGGTAGCGGCGATGGCCGTGAGCAGCAAATCGGCTTCGGCTCGGTCAAAGCCCAGCAATTGCCCGCTTTCTCGGGCCTGGCTTAGTCGGAATCGTCCACTCCGCTCCTCTTGAATTAACACAAAACCGCTTTGGTCCAGAATGTCCAGATCCCTGTATGCGGTTCGTTTGCTAATACCTTGAATCTGAGCGATTTCTTCCACCCTCAAACCCGTGGAGGTATTCCATAACAAATTCAAAAGCCTGAAGAGCCGCAGGAGCTTGCCTGCATCCGATTGTTTTTGACCCGCTTTAGGGTTCGTCACGAAGCAGGACTTGGTTCGTCACGAAGCAGGTCTTTTTTGCCCCAGGATTCGATTTGGGATTCGGTCCACAACCAGGGGAAGAAAATCCGCAATTGCATACGGGGCGGTAGGTATTGTTGCCAGTTGGTGCCTCCGGTGGCGGCTATGTCTTGGGTGGGGCGCTGTAAATAGCGGACCGCGGTCCGGTAGTGGGCCAAAGGCCAATCCACATTCACGCGATGATCGAGGATACGTAGAGCCTGGGCCAAGGCCTGCAGCGTGGGCGATGGCTCGGTGGAACCGGTGGACCAGCGGTGCCAGAGGCTCGCCAAGGTATGCCCCCGGAGTTGGTGGGCTCTGGCCTGGAGGGTTTTGTCGTATTTGGCCTCGAATTGTGTGAGGGTCAACGTCTTCTTGCCCGATTGCAGCTCCATGGCCCCTTGTTTCCAATAGATGTGGGCGTACAGCGTCTCGATGTCTGCATCCGGTTGGATGCGGTCGCGAAAATCCCGATGCACCAATTGATTTAATTCGGTGCAGTGCATTTCGATTTCGCGGTATTGGGCGGATTGAAATCCGGAGGCTGGCAGCAAGGCCATTCGAAATTTCAAAAATTGTTCAGGATCCATTCCGTCCGTCATGATTGAGAAGGACAAGGCCAAGGCGTCAAAGTAACGGTTGACCCGCTCGACCCGCATCAGGACCTCTTGGGCTTGAACGGTGGCGGCCGATGGGTGATCCTCGGGGCGGCACAATTGGGCCAGCTCGTTGAGGCAGAGTTTGAAATAGAGCTCGGTGATTTGGTGATAGAGGATGAAAATTTTTTCGTCCTCAAAGGCGGTTCGGGGTTTTTGAAGATTCAGAAGGACATCCAGCTGAACATAATCCCAATAGGGAAGAAAATCGGCTTGCAGAAGACCCTCGAGATAGGAACCCAGGTCCTGCCCCAGGGCATCGTATTTGGCCTGGAGTTGCTCCAGTTTGTGAAGAATATCCGGCGAAAAACTCATGCAAAAGGACTGTTAAAGTCCTCAAAATACGGAAGAATTTGGTCTTTGGCCGAAACCAAGGGCGGATTTTGGGGGTCCTTCCTACCCCAATCAATGGCCAGCGACGGGTCGTCCCATCGCAGGCCTCCCTCGGAGGGTGGATGGTAATAATCCGTGCATTGGTAGGCAAAGATGGTTTGATCCTCCAGGGTCAGGAAGCCGTGCGCAAAGCCGGGGGGGATGTAGAACATCCTTCCTTTTTCGGGGCTTAGTTCCAAGCTGAACCAGCGCCCGTAGGTGGGGGATGAACGTCGAAGATCCACCACGACATCCAAGACACGGCCTTGCAGAACCCGTACCAGTTTGCCCTGGGCATGGGGGGGCGCCTGAAAATGCAAGCCTCTCAAGATGCCCTTGCCGGACAGAGATTGGTTGTCTTGGACAAAGTCTTCGTGGATACCGTTGGCCGCGAAAAGATCCTTGCGGTAGGTCTCCAAAAAATGCCCCCTGGCATCGCCAAAAATCCGGGGCTCTATGATGAAGAGACCGGGCAGGGGTCCGGCTTGGAAATCCATAGCGGCTGGTGATCTGGGCAGTAATTGTCTGGGCAGAGGTTGTTTGGGCAGAGGTTGATTAGACCAAACCCTGCATCACCAGGTAAACCACGGCACCGGCGGTGTAGCCGAGGATGGCCCAAAGGGTGATTTTGCGCAGGTACCAGCCAAATTCAATTTTCTCCATCCCCATGACGGCAACCCCAGCTGCAGAACCGATGATCAAACCACTACCACCAACGCCGGCGCAATAGGCCATGAATTGCCACATCCAATGATCCATGGGATACGTTGTCATGTCGTACATGCCTTGGCTGGCTGCGACCAACGGAACATTATCAATAATAGCCGAAAGCATACCAATCAAGTAAACGATGATGCGCAGGTCGCCCACCGTTTGGTCCAGCCAAGTCGCAGCGGCCGATAAGATGTTGGCGGTTTGAAGGGCCGAAATGGCCAAAAGAATTCCGAGGAAGAACAATACACTGGAGGTATCAACTTTGGACAAGGCATGCACGGCGGTGTAAGGCTTGCGCTCTTCTTCGTCCTTGTCGGCATGTAGGAGTTCCGAAACCAACCATAACAATCCCAATCCCAGCAAGATACCAAGGTAAGGGGGGTGGTGAGTGACGGTTTTGAACACGGGTACAAAGAGCAGCGAACCCACGCCCAGGATGAGCATCAACAAGGATCCTTTGACACTGCCTTGGTCCTGATTGCTCGTGGCTTGATCAAAGCCTTTGATTTCGCCTTTGAGGCTGAACGATAGAACGCCCAAGGGAACAATCAAGCAGACCAACGAAGGAAGGAAAACGGTGGACATGATGGCACCGGTGCTGATTTGGCCACCGATCCATAACATCGTCGTTGTAACATCTCCAATCGGGGTCCAAGCTCCACCGGCATTGGCGGCGATGATGACCATTCCGGCAAAGAATTTGCGTTGTTCGGCTTCTTTGATTAACTTCCTGAGCAACGAAACCATGACAATGGAGGTGGTCAGGTTATCCAAAACCGAGGAAAGGAAAAAGGTGATGATGGAGACGATCCAAAGGAGCTTGACGGTATTCTTGGTGGTGATGCGGTCGGTGATAATGCGGAAGCCTTGATGGGCATCCACCAATTCCACAATGGTCATGGCGCCCAAGAGGAAGAAAAGAATTTCGGAGATACTGCCCAGATGGTGGCTCAATTCATGGCCGACAAAGTGCTTGAAATGCTCCTGTAGATTGCCTAAGCCGGCCTCTCCCAAACCGCTCAGGTAAGCGGCGAAAGCGGAGCTGCCCTCAATGCCAGCGGGCATGGGCAGCATGACGAGCAGGGTCCAGGCGATGACGGCGGTGAGCAGGGCCGAAGCTGTTTTGTTGATTTTGATGGGGTGCTCCAAAGCAATGGCGGCGTAGCCAAGGACGAAGACCAGAATGAGGGCGGTTACCATGGGTTAAAAATTTTGATGCCCAAAGGTAAAACCCGTTCATTTATTTCGCGTTTTGACTTTATGACGAATTCCAATCAACCCACCATCGACCGTCTTTTGGCCGATGTAGCGCCCCAAAGGGAGCGCCTTTTGGCCCATCCGCTCTACGGGTCCATCCAAACCCTGGAGCAAGTGCAGGTTTTTATGGCCCATCATGCCTTTGCGGTCTGGGACTTTATGTCCTTGGTCAAGGCATTGCAGGTCCAATTAACGGGCATGCATCTCCCCTGGAAGCCGGTGGGCGACCCGGAGGTCCGTTACCTTATTAACGAGATTGTTTTGGGGGAAGAAAGCGATGAGGACCCGGCCGGGGGTCGTATTTCACATTTTGAATTGTACATCCGGGCCATGAAAGAGGCGGGGGTTGAGACCGAGGCTTTTGAGCAATATGTCAGGGCATCCGAGGGTTTGGGGGATTTGGGGCCTTCGGAAGGTCTTCCACCGGGCGGCCTTGGATTTAACCAAAACACTTTTGGCCTGATTCAAAGGGCGGAGGTTCATGAACTGGCAGCGGTTTTTACGTTGGGCCGGGAGGATCTGATTCCGGATATGTTTCTCAAGATGGTTGATACCCTGGATCGCGCGATGCCGGGTCGTTTGAGTACGTTCAAGTATTACTTGGAGCGGCATATCGAGGTAGACGGAGAACACCACAAACACTTGGCCTACCGGATGACCGCTTTGGCCTGCGGGAACGATGAGCGTCGTTGGCAAGAGGCGGCGGTGGCGGTGGCCGATGCCTTGGAAGCGCGCATTGCTTTGTGGGATGCGGTGATGGCTGCCCTGCCTGCACAGGAATCGTTGACCTAATTTGCCAAAGAAACTGGGGACATGAAGGGCCTGTTGGCGTTTTTTGAAGGAGGCCCCGGTGGTTTCAAGGCCGATGAAAGCCAGCGTTTGGCCTTGCAGACGTTGGAGGAATTTGTGATGAGCGATCAGGAGCGGGGTGTGCAGGTGATCAGCGGGCCGGCCGGTAGCGGTAAAACCTTTATGATGAAGGCGTTGGTCCAATGGATGCAGGCTTTGGAAAGGCCGGTTGTTTTGTTAGCGCCCACGGGGCGGGCGGCCAAGGTTTTGGCCAGAACAACGCGGATGCGGGCCAATACCTTGCATCGTCAATTGTACAGGCCGGTGGAGGAGGCCTTGATGCCGGGTCGGGGATTGCGGGTTCGTTTTGAACTCAAATCCATGGAACGGGATGAGCCCTGCGTTTTTGTAGTGGACGAAGCATCGATGATGGGCAACGGAAGCGGAGGGGGTGAGGCTTTGATTGGAGATTTGTTACAACAAGTTTACGATTCTTCTTCTTGGCACAAAATTATTTTGGTTGGTGACCCCTATCAATTGCCTCCCGTGGGGGAGGTTGATTCGCCGGCCTTTCGATCGGAAACATGGAGTCCTTGGGGTTGCACCTTTGGGCATATACCCTTGGAGGGTCGTTACCGACAGGGAGCTGATTCCCCGGTATTGGATTTGGCTTCCAAAATATTGGAATGGAT
>CAIOCC010000210.1 GCA_903856555.1 uncultured Bacteroidota bacterium | reverse complement strand
GTTGCTGTAAAGCCCCAATTATCAACCCCCGATCCACTGTACGTGGCGCCTATCATCCGCGGGTCCAAGACCAAAACCTCATCGGCCGCATACGGACCGGTGCGGTAAGCCCAGTGGCCTTTTTTTTGAACCCAAGCGGAGGCCACCGGCACTTTGGTGATTCCATCCGACTTCAAGGTCCACGATACCGGGGCCTCTTCGATATAATCCCCTGTCTCGGCCGTGTAGACCAAGCGACCCGAAGCGTCCAGGCGCTGCGGCACACCGCGGACCTGCATTCGGATCTGTTCCGGGTCTGCGCCCGGCCTCACATGAAACTCGTACTTGAATTCCCCATCCATGCGCAGTACCCAATCGATGCCCGGATAAAAATCCGGAAATCGCAATTCTCGAACCGGATAGAGATGCTGAGCCCATTTTTGGGGTTGAGAACCCCGGAGGTAATGAACGGGATAGGCCAGGCTATCCGCGCTTCGCATGGTCGAACGCTGGGCGCTTGCCCCTGGAAAGCGCTGCTCCCAGGCATGGCCCCGCAAATGACGGGATGGGTCCACCCCGTGCAATCCTTTTTCGGTATGACCCCCGTGGCAACCATCGTTCTGGTAGGCCACCCAACGCAAACCATCCGCTTGGACAAAGAGGCGAAGACCCGGCAAATCGGCATGGGCAATGACCTCGTCGGGCCATTGGCCCCGGTTGGGTATCAGGCCGGTTGCGGCAGATCCTGCCGTTGCTTGACGGCTGCGAGTAGGGATCCCTTGGGCCACGACCGACCAGGAAAGAGCCAGGAAGCCGACAACCCAACAAAAAACCCACCCCAACAAGCGAGCGTTGGCAAGAGCCGGCGCGATTTTCATAACATAGGGATTGAAAGGACCAAATTTAAGGCGAAGGGCATACCTCTAGAACGAGGGATCGGCCCAAAGCTTGCAGCCAAGCCTGACGATGTTCTTCTGGGATCAAGAGAACGACCCTGTGCAAACCTCTTTGGCGAACGGTCTTGGCGAGGGTTTGCATTTGAAGGTTTACGGCAAAGGAGGCCTGTCCACTCCGGTATTGAAGGATATGGGCCCAGCGGGTGGAATCCACAGGCAGCCAATCGATCCACTTGGGCCCTTCGCTTGACGCAGCGGGGGCCAGGCTCACAAGCAGAGCCCCGGTCGAATCGGTGAGGGAGCGCAGGGCAGGCGATAGCAAACAGGCACTTTGACCTGCTTGTCCGATGGTAACACCCTCCGTCAGGAACTCTGCCGGGGTGATGACCCGAACGCAGGCCAGCCGTTGGGATTGCTCGTATTGCTCCGCCCAATAAACCACCACCCCGCCCAGCAAGATGGTCAGGCTAGCGATCAGGATTTGAAGCGATTTGCGCACGCTCAAAAGTACCCCAGGAACTTCCGCTGTGTTCAAAAAAACCCTTAAAAACCGCTTAAAAGAACCCTGAGGAAGGTCCAAAAAAGCGTATTTTTGCACCGCTTAAAAACGAAGTATGAGGGAAATTGCATATCGAGAGGCCCTAAGGGAGGCCCTGAGGGAAGAAATGCTGCGGGATGACCGCGTATTTCTCATGGGCGAAGAAGTAGCGGAATACAACGGAGCCTACAAGGTGAGTCAAGGACTGTTGGATGAATTTGGCGCCAAAAGAGTCATTGATACCCCCATCGCAGAGCTCGGATTTGCCGGGATTGGGGTCGGGGCCGCTATGAACGGACTGCGTCCGGTCATTGAATTCATGACCTTTAATTTTTCGCTGGTGGCCATTGACCAAATCGTCAATTCCGCCGCCAAAATGTTGAATATGTCGGGGGGGCAGGTTTCGGTCCCCATCGTTTTTAGAGGGCCATCGGGCTCGGCTGGTTCCTTGGCCGCCCAGCATTCCCAGGTTTTCGAAAGCTGGTATGCCAATGTTCCAGGTCTCAAAGTCGTTTCGCCCAGCAACCCAGCGGATGCCAAGGGCCTCCTCAAATCCGCCATCCGGGACGAGGATCCTGTCATTTTCATGGAATCCGAGCAGATGTACGGTGACAAGGGCTTGGTTCCAGACGGCGAATACCTCATCCCTATCGGTCTAGCGGATATCAAGCGAAGTGGATCGGATGTCACCTTGGTTTCTTACAACAAAATGATGAAAGTCGTCCTGGCCGCCGCCGAAGCGCTGGAAGCCGAGGGCATCAGCGCCGAAGTCATTGACCTCCGAAGCATCCGCCCGCTGGACCATGCGACCCTGCTCCAAAGCGTCCGCAAAACCCACCGCATGGTGGTCGTGGATGAAAGCTGGCCTTTTGCCTCGGTTTCTTCGGAGATCGCCTACCGAATTCAGAAAGACGCCTTTGACGAACTGGACGCCCCGGTGGTCCGGGTGAACGGGGCCGATGTACCGATGTCGTATTCAATGCCCTTGGTTGCGGCCTACCTGCCTTCGGTTGACAAAGTCGTCCGTGCCGTCAAAGAGGTCATGTACCTCCGCAAATAAGGGATTTCTTTCAACCTAAGTGCCAGGTCTTGCCTTATTTTTAGGCGATGCCTCAGGCCGTCATCCGGCTTTTTGACTCCTCTTTAGCCCCCCACCATACCCCTATGATTCCATCGTCTTCGAACCAATACTCTGCCGAAAATATCCAGGTCCTCGAGGGACTGGAAGCCGTCCGCAAAAGGCCGGCCATGTATATCGGGGACATCGGGGTCAAAGGCTTGCATCACTTGGTCTACGAAGTCGTCGATAACTCGATCGATGAAGCCCTGGCCGGTCATTGCAACCTGATCCAGGTCAGTATCTTGGAAGGCAACCGCATCCGGGTCCAGGACAACGGACGGGGTATTCCAACCGATCTGCACCCCAAGGAAAAGCGTTCGGCCCTGGAAGTGGTCATGACCGTATTGCACGCCGGGGGCAAGTTCGATAAAGACTCCTACAAGGTATCGGGGGGATTGCACGGGGTCGGCGTGTCTTGTGTCAACGCCCTGAGCACCCACCTGCGGGCCGAAATTCGCCGGAACGGCACCGTTTACGAACAGGAATACCGCTGCGGCAAACCCCAATACAGCGTACGCGAAATCGGGACCACCGAAGACCGAGGCACCATCGTCGAATTCGAACCGGATGCGACGATTTTCCAACACACCGAGTACCACTACGCCACCTTGGCCAATCGTTTAAGAGAATTAGCGTACCTGAACAAGGGAATCCGCTTGTCCTTGGAAGACCGGCGCCAGACCTTGGAAGACGGAACCTTCCGTCAAGAAGAGTTTTTTTCGCAAGGAGGTCTGCAAGAATTTGTAACCTATTTGGACCAAACCAGGGAATCCCTCTTGGCCGCACCTATTTATATCGAAAACCCCAAAGGGCCCGTACCGGTAGAGGTCGCCTTGCAATACAACACCTCGTTCACGGAGAACGTCCATTCCTACGTAAACAACATCAATACCCACGAAGGTGGAACCCATATTGCCGGCTTTCGCCAGGCCTTGACCCGTACCCTCAAATCCTACGCTGACAAAGAAGGCCTGACCAGCAAACTCAAATTTGATATTGCGGGCGATGACTTCCGGGAAGGACTCACCGCGGTGGTCTCCGTCAAAGTGGCCGAACCTCAATTCGAAGGCCAAACCAAAACCAAACTCGGGAACAACGAGGTCATGGGGGCGGTTCATTCGGCGGTATCGGAGGCCCTTTCCCATTACCTGGAAGAAAACCCCCGGGAGGCCCGTCAAATTATCAGCAAAGTCATCCTGGCGGCAACGGCCAGGCATGCCGCCCGCAAAGCCCGGGAAATGGTTCAGCGAAAGAATGTGTTATCAGGCAATTCCATGCCCGGCAAACTCGCTGACTGCTCCGAACGGGATGCCTCCCTCTGCGAGATTTTCCTGGTCGAAGGAGATTCGGCGGGTGGAACGGCCAAGCAGGGCCGGAACCGCGCTTTTCAAGCCATCCTTCCTCTACGGGGCAAAATCCTGAACGTGGAGAAGGCCATGGAACACAAGATTTACGAGAACGAAGAAATCCGTAACATCTTCACGGCATTGGGTGTGTCGGTCGGCACCGAAGAGGACCAAAAAGCCCTTAACATCAGCCGATTGAGGTACCACAAAATCATCATCATGACCGATGCCGATGTGGACGGATCGCACATCACCACCCTGATTCTTACCTTCTTTTTTAGGTACATGAAAACCCTGATTGAATCAGGACATATCTACATCGCAACCCCTCCCCTCTATTTGGTCAAAAAAGGCACCCAACAGCGCTACGCTTGGAACGACCAAGACCGTCAGGACGCCGTCAAAGAATTGGCCAAAGGAGCCGCCGAAAGCACCGTTAACATCCAACGATACAAAGGTTTGGGAGAAATGAACGCGGAGCAACTCTGGGATACCACCATGAACACGGACACCCGCACCCTGCGCCGAGTGACGATTGATAGCGCTGCGGAAGCCGACCGGGTATTCTCGATGCTCATGGGCGATGAAGTACCTCCCCGACGTGAGTTTATTGAACAAAACGCCCGCTACGCCCGACTGGACGTCTAAACCCGGATAGTTCATGGTCAGGGTTCGCCAATTATGCAAGTCCTTCGGTAACCTGGCCCTGCTGCGTTCCGTTTCTTTTGAAATACAACGCGGGGAATTGGTGGCGGTGGTAGGTCCATCGGGGGCCGGCAAAAGCACCCTGCTTCATGTGTTAGGAGGATTGCAGCCGGCTGATTCGGGTCAAATTGAATGGGACGGTGTCTTGATCCATACCCTGAGCGGCAACCGCCTCGCGGATTTTCGGAACCGCCGATTGGGTTTCGTTTTTCAACAGGCCTTGCTGCTCCCGGAATTTACCGCCGAGGAAAACCTCCTCATGCCGGCTCTCATTGCTGGAATGGATTCCAAAAAGGCCCAAGCCAGAGCCCTCGAATTAGCCGAACAATTGGGCGTCGCGGAACGCTTGAGTCATCGACCTTCGGAATTATCCGGTGGTGAGCAACAGCGATTTGCGGTGGCCAGGGCTTTGATGAACCGACCTGATCTGATCATGGCCGATGAACCATCCGGGAACTTGGACCAGCAACAGGCCGAAGAATTGCATCGCCTCTTTCGTGAACTGCGAGACCGCAACGGACAAACCTTTTTGGTGGTCACCCACAGCCTACCCTTGGCCCGTCAAGCGGACCGCGTCCTGCAACTCCGCGACGGGCACATCACCGAAGTGGATCCGAATGGCTGATTCCATCGAAGTCGCGAAGGAACTGCTGCATCGGTACTGGGGCTTTGACGCCTTCAAACCGGGTCAAGAAGCGGTGGTTGCTTCGATTCTTGAGGGCCAAGATACCCTGGCCCTGCTGCCAACCGGCGGAGGAAAATCTTTGTGTTACCAAGTCCCCGCTTTGGCGATGGACGGATTGTGCCTGGTGGTATCCCCGCTGATTGCCTTGATGAAGGATCAAGTGAGTCGGTTGAATCGTCAAGGCCTTTCGGCGGCCGCGTTGGTATCGGGTTTAAGCTCCACCGAAAGTGAAGCCATCCGGGTGCGAGCCGATCG
>CAIOCC010000209.1 GCA_903856555.1 uncultured Bacteroidota bacterium | reverse complement strand
GGCCGGCCTATGGCTGGGTGCCTACCGAGGGGGTCAGTTGTCCGTCTCGACGGGATCGCTGGACGATGCATCGGGTTATGCGGCCGGCAAGGCGGGCTTTGAGTTTAGTCCCTTGCCCGGTTGGCCCGTCCTTGAAAAGTCGAGCCTGCCAGGAAATCCCAACTATTCTTTGTCCGCCTTGGCGCACCAAGAATTCGAATTGCATTTTACCGATTCGTTGACCTATGTACCCGGATCAGGACAACCCATCGCCAATCATTTGTTGCCCCTCAATGCCCGGGTTCAACTCAACAGCTTGGCCTGGAACTTTCCATTCGCTGATTATTTCACGGTCCTGCGCTACCGAATCACCAACCTGGGTCCCTTACCTTGGGATTCCCTGTACACGGGCATCTGGAGCGATTTGGTGGTCCGAAATGTCAATGTTACCAACGACCGAGGCAGCGCCTTTTTTAACAAAGGCTCGGTGGGCGCCGAAGATTCTCTTCAGGCTATTTATGCCTACCACGTGACGGGGGACGATGCAGGGTTCGTCAATTCCTACGGGGCCATTCAATTCCTCGGTGCCGAAACGGGAGGCACTTTCTACCATCCCCAATCCCTTTCCAGTCCTGGATTCAAAGTCAACCCCAACTATTGGATTTACAACCAGGCAGCCCCCACCTCTGATTTGCAGCGCTACGACCGGTTACGGAATCGAGGGAATTTTGGTCCAAGCGCCAACCTGAATGTCCCGGGTAACCGGGTGCAATTGTTGGGAGCAGGACCCTTTGCCCGAATCGATAGCGGCCAAAGCCTGGATTATTACGTTGCTTTTGTCTGCGCACCACGCCGACCCGATCAGGTTCCGGATTCCTACGCTTCAAGAACCGATCTGCGCAACAACCTGGGCTGGGCACAGCGCACCTTCCTGGGAGAGGACACCAATGCCAACGGTATCTTGGAAAACGGAGAAGACCTCAACAACAACGGAACCCTGGATCGCTTTGTGTTACCGGAGCCGCCAGCCCAGCCCAAATTGCGAACCGAATTTACAGAGGAAGGCCTGGACCTTTATTGGGATAACGGGGCGGAGGCCTCCATCGATCCCATCACCAAAGTCAAAGACTTTGAAGGGTACCGCCTGTACCTAAGCAAGCCCGGTGATGATCGCTACCCCGACGCGACGGCACGGATGAATTTGATAGCGCAATGGGATTCGGCCGGGAACGGCATTGGGTATAACAACGGATTTGACGCCGTTCGTTTGTCCAATCCCGTCTTGTTTGACGGCGATACGGTGAACTACCACTACAAGTACCGCGTTGGTCGCCTTTTGCCAGGTTGGCAATACCTCTGCGCCCTCACGGCTCTGGACGAGGGAAACCCAGCCGTCGGCCTGGAGTCCCTTGAAAGCTCCCGCAGCAGTTCAATGCGACGCCTCTTCCCGGGAACACCCGGTCAAAACGACCCCTCCAACCCTCTGGATATCGGGGTTTACCCCAATCCTTACCGCTTGGCAGCGGCTTGGGACGGTAGCAACGCCCGATCCAGAAAATTGGTTTTCTACAATCTTCCGCCTCGATGCCACATCAAAATCTACACCCTTTCAGGGGATCCAGTGGCCGTGCTTGAGCACAATGTGGAGAACGATTTCAACGGAAGCAAGGCCCAGTGGTTTTCAGAATTTGCTGGCAACCCCGATCAGGTGGTCATGGCCGGGGGGGAACACGCTTGGGATATCCTCTCCGACAGCAAGCAGAGCATTCAGGCCGGCATTTACCTTTTTAACGTTCACGATATGGACACGGAACGGGTCTTCAACGGCAAATTCGTCGTCTTGCGTTAATTCAACGCCGATTCTGTCGCCTCGGGCTCTCCCTCGCTATCGGCCGATCGTCGGTCCATGACCGCCATTTCGAGGGCTACCACTTCGGTGTAGGTTCGGCGGGCTCCTTCTTTGTCGTTGTAAGAGCGGGTGTTAAGGCGACCGTCCAACACGACTTCGGAACCCTTGTGAAGAAGTCGCTCGCAGATTTCGGCCAGTTTACCCCAGGCCACCACTTGATGCCACTGCGTTTCGGCCATTTTCTCGCCTTGGTCGCCCACATAATACTCGTTGGTTGCCAAGCTGAAGCGGGCCATTTTTCGGCCGTTGCTGATTTCCCGGAATTCGGGGTCGCGGCCCAGGTTGCCAATGAGGCGGACTTGATTTCGGATGTTTCCCATGATTTTGGATTTAAAAGGTGAAGGTTGATTGAACAAAAACAAAGTTCGATTGCCCTGAAATGAGTACCCGTAGGTTTGCGCTTATCAACCTTTATGAACCAACGAACTTGCCTTCAGTGTGGAGCAGCTCTGCAGGGGCGCAGCGACAAAAAATTCTGCGACGATTATTGCCGCAACATCCATTACCATCGTCAAACCGGGAACGGCCTGCGCCAGGTGCTCAATATACAGAAAATGTTACGAAAAAACCGTAAAATCCTGGAGGAATGCCTGCAATTGTCCGAGGCAGGCAAGCTCATATCCAAAGCCTCTTTGGAGGATCGAGGGTACCGATTCAAATACCATACCCACACCGAAATGCTCCGGGAAAAAACGCCGACCTATTGTTGTTTTGATCTAGGATACCGAAGCGTGGGGACCAAAATCGAAATCGTTCGGGTTCGACTGCCCGAGTAGTCCGGGCAATGACCGTCCAATAAACCGCGAAGGGTGGATGATGGGATTCGAACCCACGACCCTCAGAACCACAATCTGATGCTCTAACCTACTGAGCTACAACCACCGTAATCCAGAACGACCCCAAAAGGCCTTTAACCGGAAGGAGGCCAAAGATAAGACCGGTACCGATTCAAAAAATACCCCCCCACAGCAGCTGCATTAAGAACCAAGACCAAGGACCACCCCAAGGCCACCCCTTCAACACCGCCAGCATCCATCGCGTAGGCCAAGCCCAGCATGGTCAACAGGGCCGAACCCACCGACGAAAAAAAGGAAACCCGCACCTGGCCCAGGGCGGTGAAATGATGGATCAAGACATTGCTCCAGGACAGGGCCAGGATACCCGGAGCCAAATACCACCACCAGCGGGTTAAAGACCCGTATTCGAGGCCCAACAGCGCCTGCAACCAGGTTGTCGGCGCCAAGAGCAGAGCCAAAACAGGCGGCACCGTCCAAGCCAACGCTTGTTTGGCCCAGGTCCAGGACTGTCGCACCTGGGAAATGGTCGGTTCCCCACGATGGGAACTCAAGCGCGACAGCAAGACCGTCGAATACGATTGGGTAATCAGCCACAAGGTTTCGGCTGCCACCACGGCCACCGAATAAACCCCCAACGTGGCCTCCCCCCAACCCACCAAAAGGACCCCGTACTGGAGCCGGTAGACCATGAATTGAGCCAGGTTGGCCGAGGCCGTCCAACGATTTTTGGACCACAAAAGTCCCAAGAGCGACCGCGATTCCCGAAATTCTGCCTCTGGACGCAAGGATGCCTCGTTGTTGGCTCCCTCCATAGCCCTGGATTGGAGAGCGACCAAGGCCGTCACCAAAAGCAAGGATGCGACCAGAACCCCCATGTAAAGTCCGATGCTTGGAGACGAATTCAAGGCGTAACAAAGCCCCAAACCCAAGGCCGGGAAAACCGTGGTGGCGGTACCGGTCCACCGATCAAGGTCCAATCGACCATTGCCCAAAGCCAAGGCTCGTTGACCAGCCAACCAAGCCTGCAAAAAAGCCGCCGACAGAAGTCCCAGGCTCCACAAAAAGGCATCCTCAAAGCTCCCCCTCAAACCCCCTGCTGTTCCCACGGCCAGGCTCAACAAAGCCCCGCAAAAAGCAAAAACAAAAAGCCAACGGACCAAGCCTTGGCGTTGGGCCCTTGATGCGGCGTATAACATCCCGGAACCGGCCCCGAAACCACTCAACAAAACCGCCAAGTGAACCAACGAATTCAAAAGAGATGTTTGGCCTCTCAAAACGGGCCCCATCCAAGCAGCCGTCAGCCACAGCGTGACCACCGAACCCAGGGTTTGACCAACCCGAAAAATCAAGGTAAGAGAAATCGCTTTCATGGTTTCCATGCATCAATCCAGGACAGCATCGCTTGCCCAGCTTCGTCGTGGCGGTAAGGTTTCAAACGCTCTTGGACCAACCGAACGGCTTGGGGGGTATTCCACGGTGGTGGATTCGAGGCCGCTGCTTCTTGCAAGGCCAGGGACCAGGTTAGAGGCTGATCATCGGGCAAAGAAACCAACCCGTCCAGTCCTTGATAAAAAGCACGAAGCGGAGGGTACGAAGTCCATACAGAACAGCCATTTAGCAAGGCTTCGCCGGCCAAAATCGAAAAGGTTTCACGATGACTGCTCAGCAAAAGCGCGCGGGATGATCTCAG